>DASWYX010000433.1:0-12878 GCA_036404755.1 Pseudoduganella sp. | reverse complement strand
AGCGTGACCTCGGTGAATGGAGTGATCTTCGGGTAGTAGGCGCCATGCAGGTCCGCTTGTGCGTAATAGCTCTCGCCCGGCTGATGAATTCCCCACGCGTAGATCGATCCATTCAGCAGCGGGCTCTCGATGATGCCGCTGGCTTGGGCGAAGTCGCTGAACAGCAGCAAAGTCGGATCGGCGTCTGTTGCAGTAGTTCTGGCGTATTGCGTAAACGTTGGCGAGTTGATGACGTAGCCCTCAAGGATCTGAAAGCCGGCCGTGGAAACGCTGCTTGCGCCCGTATTTCCCGGCAATGCGCGTACCTGAAGCTGCATATTCGAAATCGTCAGGTTGGCGTCCGCCGGACGCGTGTCTGCAAAGCTGTTGTTGGCGGCGGCTTGCAGCGCCAGGAGACAGGTGAAAAGGGACAGCGGCTTCAATGAAAATGCTTTCATGATGTACTCCGCGAAAGAGGCGCCGCGAGCGGCGCAGCGCATGCCGGCGGCGCGACGCCATGAGGCGGAATCTGCGGCGCGGGCTAATCGTACTCTCCGCGTCCGTGTGCCGGCGCGCGATCAGAACGATGATTTTTTCTCGGGGGGCCGTCGCCCTGTCCGTAAATCGGTGGCACAGTAGCAGGCTGGAGACAAATATCAAAAGACTAGGAGTAGACATTGGCACACCGCCGCTCAATCCTGCCGCGCTTCCCCGGGCTCTTCATCGTATCAGCACTGCTTGCCTGCGTCGCCAATGCGCAGGAATTAGGCATTCCCCAGGCATCGGACACTGCGCGCCAGGCGGCGCAAAATGCGGCGGTCGCGCCCCGGAACCAGCCGGTCTACCTGATGCCGGCCTTCACCACCGCCGCGCCGGGCGCCTTGAGCCTGTTTGCTTCCACCGATGGCGTTACGTTCACGACGCTCGCCACCGAGACTTTCGTTGCGCCCGGTGGGCTGCTGCGGGACCCGTCTATCATCCGCCATTCGGACGGCTACTATTACGTGGCCTACACGAGCAGCGCAAACGGTGCAGCTTTCGGTATCACGCGGTCGCGCGACCTGAAAAGCTGGCAGTCGCTGGGCGAGGTTACCCTGCCTGGAGCGGCTGGTGCGCGCGCCCCTGAATGGTTGCGCGACAAGGATGGCAGCCTCAAAGTGATTGTGTCGTCCTCCACGCGCGTGGGCGGCGCCTACATCGTCGAACCAAACGCCGACTTCAGCCAGTGGTCGGCGCCGCAGCCGCTGCAGGGCCTGCAGGGCTATGCAGACAGCTTCATCGTGCGGACGGATAAAGGCTACGCGGCCTTCGCCAGGAATCTGCATACCGGCTATATCGAACTGGCCAGCGCGCAAGCGCTCACCGGCCCCTGGACCGTCGAACGCAAGGGCGACTGGGCCGGCTGGGGCCAGGGCAGCGCAAGCCCGGCGCTGGTGCGCCTGCCGGGCGGCGGCTGGCGCATTTATTTCGAAGAAGAGGGCGGCCGCCGCGCATGGTACTCGGACAGCCAGGACAACTTCGGCACCTGGACGTCAAGGAAGGAAGTCGGCGGCGTATCCGGCGCGGCCCGTCATTTCAGTGTGCTGGCTGAAGAACCCCAAGCCTACGCCGAGGCGACCCGGCCAAAAGGCCAGGCGAAGAAGATCGGCTGGGACGAGTATTCGATGACCGTCGACGGCAAGCGCATCGTCGTCTGGTCCGGCGAAGTCCATCCATTCCGCCTGCCCAATCCTTCGCTGTGGCGCGACGTCCTGCAAAAAATGAAGGCCACCGGCTTTACCGCCGTGGCCTTCTATTTCGACTGGGGCTACCACTCGGCGGCGCCGGGACAATACGACTTCACCGGCGTGCGCAACGTCGAACGTGCGCTGCAGATCGCGGAAGAAGAAGGAATGTACGTCATCGCCCGCACCGGCCCCTACGTCAACGCGGAGCTGACAGGCGGTGGCTATCCAGGCTGGATGTTTCGCAACCGCGCCGAAGCCCGTACCGACGATCCCGCATACACGGCTGCCACCGACGAGTGGATGACGCAGATTAACGCCATAATCGCCCGCCATCAGGCCACGACCGGCGGCGGCAATGTGATCGCCTACCAGCTGGAAAATGAACTCGGCAAGGTGGAGCCCAAGCACGTGCGTCACATGCAGCACCTGGCGCAGAAGGCGCGGGCGGACGGCATCTCCGTGCCTTTCTTCCACAACGCGGCCGGGCGCCTGCCTGACTGGGCGCCGAAGGATTCGGCCGCGCCATGGGCCAACGCCGGTCCGACCGATATGTATGCCTTCGACGGTTATCCGGGTGGCAGCTGCAATGTATTTGCCGACCCCTCCGGTCCCAACGCAGCCCCGGACTGGGGCATCTATGGCAAGCCGGGACCGAAATCCGGCTCCCTGACTTCGCCGAAGACGCCCGGCTTTGCTGCGGAACTGGGCGGCGGCTGGTTCGACTATTGGGGCTCGAACGGCACCTACAATTGCACGGCGCAGCGCCAGGGCAAGGGCTATCAGCGCGTAGTCTATGGCACCAACCTGATTAACCGCCTGACCATTCACAACATCTACATGACCTTTGGCGGCACGTCGTGGGGCTGGCTGGCGGGTCCGGTCGTGTACACATCCTATGACTATGGCGCTGCGATTTCCGAGGACCGCGGCTTGCGGGAAAAGGCATACGGCCTGAAGCAGCAGGGCATGTTCGTGCAGGCGGCGGAACAGGCGCTGGCCGAGATGGAAAAGGGGCCAGAGCTGAAGACCAGCAACGGCAAGTTGAAGGTCTATCACAACGTCAATCCGAAGTCGGGCGCCCATATCCTGTTTGCCGTGCACAATCCGTCGAATGCGCTGAGCGACGATCGCGGCAGCTTCGAGCTGGCGACTAAGGACGGAACCTACCAGGTGCCGGTGCGTGTGAACGGCCAGGACGGCAAGCTGCTGCTGGCGTCCTACGATATGGAGCGCCAGCGCCTGGTGTACTCCAGTTCCGAGATCCAGACCCACTTCCGCAATGGCGAGCGCGATATCGTGCTGCTGCATGGACGCGACAAGGAAGAGGGCGAAACGGTATTGCGCTACGCGTCCGCGCCGCAGGTGGAAGTCTTGTCCGGTAAGGTCGTGTCGGCGTTCGACGCGGCGAAGGGCGACCTTAGGCTCTCCTACGTTCACGACGGGCTGGCGCGCGTGCGCATCAGCGGCGGCGGTCGCGCGCCCTTGCTGCTCCTGCTGGCGGACGAGAAGTCCAGCTTCAATATGTGGCGGCAGGAGACGTCGCAAGGGCCGGTCCTGCAAATGAGCCAGGCCCTGGTCCGCTCGGCGAAATTCGATGGCGGCACGCTGGCGCTCACCGGCGACACCAGCCAGGATTCGATGCTCGAAATCTGGGGCGCGCCGGCTTCGGCGGTGTCCTTCAACGGCGCGCCGCTGGCTGTGACGAACCAGCCGGACGGCAGCATCCGGACGAGTGCCGTCAAGGGGCCGGAAGCGGTGATATTGCCGAATCTTGCGTCCTTGCAGTGGACGCGCCGCATGGATAGCCCGGAAGCGCAGCCTGGTTTCGATGACAGCAAGTGGCTCAAGGCCGATCACCGTGCCTCCGCCGCGCAGACCTGGACCATGCCGGAACGCGGCCAGCCCACGCTGAGCATGAGCGACTATGGTTTCCATCACGGCGATGTCTGGTACCGTGGCCGCGTGCGCGTGGCCGACCCGAAGACCAGCCAGCTCGAACTTTTCTATGGGGGCGGTGGAGCCGGCATGATCCAGGTCTGGATCGACGGCAAATTCGTCGGCCAGGACGAGATGGATACCGGCCGCTCATTCCCGGAAACGACCGACAGCGTCAAATATTCCCTCGGCAAGCTGGCGGCGGGCGATCACGTCATCTCGGTCATGGTGCGCAACAATTCGCATAACTGGAACCTGATGGCGGACGACTATCACCGCGAAGCGCGCGGCTTGATTTCCGCCTCGCTGACTTCACGCGGCGGCCAGCGCTTCGCCGTGCCGATCGAATGGCGCATCCAGGGCAACAAGGGCGGTGAAGCGATTGTGGACACGGTGCGCGGTCCGATGAACAACGGCGGGCTATATGGCGAGCGCGAAGGTTGGCATCTGCCCGGCAGGCAGGAAGGCTGGCAGCCGTCCAGGCCGACCGCCGCGCCGCCGGCCCCCGGCACCTACTGGCTGCGCACCAGCTTCGCCCTCGACCTGCCGAAGGGCCACGACGTGCAGCTTGGCCTGGCGTTTGGCGACGCAGGCAAGCCGCGCTCAGAGCGCAGGAACCGCGCCCTGATCTTCGTTAATGGCTGGAACATGGGCCAGTTCATCGCCAATATCGGGCCGCAGCGCACTTTCGTGATCCCGCCGGGCATCCTGAACCCGAATGGCCAGAACACCATCGCGCTTGCAGTCACCACGGATGGAAAGCTTGAAAATGCGCTGGAGCCGGTCAGGCTGGTCAAGCTGCGCGCCGTGCGCGGCGGAGTGCCGCTGGAGGTGATGTCCTCCAGCGACTGAGCACTTAGTCGAGGAAGTCGGCGTACTCTTTCTGGCTGAAGCCGGCCAGTCTGGTCCACGGCGACGCCGCGACGGCTTTGGAGACGGGACGCGCTTCGATGCGCTGGTATTCCTGGCCGCTGCGATCGCCGGTTTCGATCACCAGCGCCACCTGGCGCGCGTCATCCCACAGAACGCGTTCGAAACGCCCATTCCGTTCGCGTTCGCGCCAGCGAGCGCCCGGCACAGTGGAGGTACGGGTGGACAACGGGATCTGGGCGATCACCTTCGGCGAAGCCAGGTAGAAACTGCGTTCCCAGGACCCGTCGAAGGCCACGTTCTCGTATTCGGCCGGAGGAATTGCGATGCGTTCGCGGCCATGCAGGTCCACATACTCCAGTTTCAGCTTGCCGTTTTCCATCATCACATGGCGGGCCAGCTTCACCGCATTGAAATGCTTGTGTCCCTCTTCATGCTGCGACGCCCGCTCCGGCAATACGCGCTCCACCCACACGTGGCCGGCGCGGCGCTGCCAGCGTTCCTCGTAACGCGTTTCGCGCGTGACGCCTTCGTCCGTCACGACCTTGGTGTAGTAGCTGATGCCAAGGTCGAGACCAGGCGCCGCCGGCGCGGCATGCGCCGCAGCGCATGCCAGGACGGCGCTCAACAACAGTGACTGCAGAACTTTCATGCTCAGAAGCCGAATGCGTTTTTCAGCAGCGTGAACACCTTGGTGTTGTCCATGGTGCCCTTGAAGGTCTTGGCGCCCGCGCCGGTGGCAAACAGTTTCACGTCGCCGCCGCCGTGGGTTTCGCTGGAGAGTTTCACGCCGGTTTCCTGCAGATAGTCGTTGCCCTGCACGACGGCGCTATCCAGGTTGGTGCGCACGTTTGGACGGTTTGGACCGTTGCCGAACACCAGGGTGGAGTAGGTGTTGCCATCAGCATCCTTGCCCGGCTGGCCGGTCTTGTAGTCGCGGTTGATGTCCAGGATCGGATTGCCGCGCTTCGAGTAGCCGTTGATGGTCAGCGTGTGGTCATGATCGGCAGTGACGACGATCAGGGTGTTGGCCAGGGTCGGGTCGGTCGTACGGGCCTTGTCCAGCGCTGCCTTGATCGCATCGTCGAAAGCAATGGTGTCCACCAGGGCGCGCTTGGCATTGGTGGCATGCAGTGCGTGGTCGATGCGGCCGCCTTCCACCATCAGGAAGTAGCCGTTCGCGTTCTGGCTCAGGATATCCATGGCCTTGACGGTCATTTCGGCCAGGCTTGGCTGGTTTGCGCCTTCGCCCAGGGGCGGCGTGGCAGTGCGGTCCAGTTCATACTGCAGGTGGCTGGTGGTGCTGTAAAGACCGATGAACTTTTTGGTCAGCGGCGCGGCCTGCATGTCTGCCTTGGTGGCGGCGACGGTGTAGCCCTTCGCTGCCATTTCCGCCAGCAGGTCGCGGCCATCGGCACGGCCCTTGGTATTGGTGCTGCTGAACGGGGTGAAGTGATTGCGGCCGCCGCCCATCAGCACATCCACGCCGTCCATCAGGGCGCTGTTGTAGCCAGCACCGCCCGGCACGACTTGCGCGGCAATCGCGTATTGCGCGTTGCGGTTGCAGATGTGGGAGAAGGTCGCCGCAGGCGTGGCGTGCGTCAGTTCGGTCGTGGTGATGGAGCCGACAGCCTTGCCCTTGGCTTTCGCCAGTTCGAGGATGGTGCTCACGGCCTTGCCGTTGCCGGCTGCGCAGTTATTGATTCCAAGGTTGCCGTTGGCATCCTTGCCCGGTTCCGTAGCGACGGTTTCCGAGGACATCGAAATCACTTCATTGTTCATCTTCACACCGGTCATGTAAGCGGCCATGGATGGCGCGCTGTCGGTGGTCTGGGCGTCGTTCGAGAAGGTCTTGATGCGTGCGGTGCGTTCCAGCTTGTCCATATTCAGGCTGCCGTCTTCTCCGTACTTGTAGATGCGGGAAGCGGTGATGGTCGCCGGGCCCATGCCATCGCCGAGGAAGAAAATGATGTTCTTGGCATCGGCAGCCATGGCGGACTGGGTAATCGTACCGCCGATGGCGAGGGCCAGCAGCGAGCGTTGCAGATTGCGGTTCATAGTATTTCCAGTTCAGTAGTATTGATTACAGGCCGGCTGCTGCCTTGACCAGGCCGTTCACCTTGGTGTTGTCGATGGTGCCGAGGAAGGTTTCGGAACCCATGCCGATCGCGCCCAGGAAGACATCGGTGCCGCCGTGGGTCTCGCTGCCGGCGCCGACGCGGATCGCGGCTTCCTGGTGATAGGTGTTGGCGCCGGTGACGCTTTCGTCCAGGCTGGCGTTGGCGGAGCGGCTGCTTTGGGTGCGGTTCTCGCCGTTGCCGAAGCCGATGATGGTGTATGGAGCGCCTTCGGCGTCCTTCTCCACTGCGCCCGTCACATAGTTCTTCACCACGCCCAGCACGCCCGCATTGCCGGCGGCGGTCTTGCCGGTGCGCTTGGCGTAGCCGTTCAGCACCAGGGTGTGGTCATGGTCGGCCGTGACGACGATCAGGGTGTTTTTCAGATCCGGGTCGGTAGTGCGCGCCTTGGCGATGGCCGCCTTGATGGCATTGTCGAAGGCGACGGTATCCTGCAGGGCCTTCTTGGCAGTGGTTTCATGCAGGGCGTGGTCGATGCGGCCGCCTTCCACCATCAGGAAATAGCCCTTGTTGTTCTTTGCCAGCACGTCCATGGCCTTGGTGGTCATGTCGGCCAGGCTTGGCTCCTTGGCCGGGTCGCGGTCCAGGTCATAGCTCATGTGGCTGGAGGTGAACAGACCGGCGATGCGGTCCACCTTGACCGGATCGATGGCGTTGAATTCCGCGGCGTTGCTGGCGTAGGTATAGGATTTTTTCAGTTCGCCGATCAGGTCGCGGCCGTCGGAGCGCTTGCCGCCGTTGGCGAAGGGGGTGAAGAACTGGCTGCCGCCGCCCAGGATCACGTCAACGCCGGTCGTGCCAAGGGCGCTGTTGTAGCCCGCACCGCCCGGCACGAGTGCTGCTGCGATGTCGTTTTCCAGGTCGCGGTGGCAGATGTGGGAATACGTTGCAGCTGGCGTGGCGTGGGTAATGCGCGTGGTGGTCACGACGCCGGCCGACCAGCCCTTGGCCTTGGCCAATTCCAGCAGCGTGGTGACCGGCGTACCGTTCTTGCTGCCGCAATTGTTGGCCAGCTTGTTGCCGTTGGCGTCCGCGCCCGGATCGATGGCGACGGTGTCGCTGGACATCGAGATGACTTCGTTATTCATTTTTACGCCCGTCATGTAGGCGGACATGGACGGCGCGCTGTCGGTTACCTGGGCATCGTTCGAGAAGGTCTTGACGAATGCGGTTTCCGGCAGGGTATCCATCGTCAGGTCGCCGTCTTCGCCGACCGAGTAAATGCGGGCCGCCGTCATCGTCGTCAGGCCCATGCCGTCGCCGAGGAAGAAGATCACGTTCTTCGGCGACACCACAGGGGTGGTCGGGGCGGTAGTCGCCGTGCCGGCTGGCGTGTGTTCGCCGCAGGCGGCGAGTGCGAGGGCGATGCAGGCGCCGAGCATGGCGCGCATTGAAAGTTTAGGCATGGAAGTTAGTCCAGTGGTTCGAAAGATGCAAAGTTTGCCAGCATCTTGTTACTGTTTGATGACGAACTATCATCCAGCTTGCGGGTTGGCCCGCGCGGCTGGCAATGGCGCGCTAGCGCTGCACGATGAGAAGGGCGTGCATTTGTTCGCGTTCGCCGGGGTCAGGCGATGCGAGGTAGTTGAACTTGCCGGAGACTTGCGTGGCGACGGGCACGCCGTCGCGGAAGAGAATGCGATTGCCGGCGAGGGCGGGGACCTTGTCGCCGGCGAGCACCGTGCCGCACAGGTTGAGGGGATCGATGGCGGAGATGGCGACCAGGCTGCCGTCGTGCGGCTTGCGGCGCGTCTCGCGCAACAGCGGAATGGCTTCGGGCAGCGCGAACTGTTCGCCGGACAGGCCCGCCACGAAACGGCCGCCGCGCACTTCGCCGCGCGCTTCCAGGCGGTGATAGACGGGCAGCAGCTCGCGCCAGGACGGCATCCAGGATGCTTCGCGGTCCAGCAGCTTCCAGAACATGACGCCGTAACGGCGCAGCAGCGTCATGGCGATGTGCTCCAGCGTGTCCGGCGCGATGCGCGGGCGCCGGGTCGGCGTCGCCGCCGGTGTGGCCGCTATGGCCGCTGTGGATGCGCCGCTGGCGGGGTCGGCAAAGCGCTCCCGGATGGTTACGCCCTCGGACTGGCGCACGAGCGCCCAGCGCCCGGCTTCTTCCATCGTGGGACCGGCGCCGCGGCGACGGCGGCGGTCCATCGTATTGCGCTTATTGGCCGGCACCAGCATTGCGCGCAGGCCGGCGTAGCTGTCGGCGTTCACCAGGCCGGTGGCGACAAGCTCGCCGAGCGCGGTTTCCAGTTCGGCAGGCAGCAGGTGCGCCTCGTGCGCCAGTTCATCGTAGAACATGGCGCCCTGCCGGCGCAGTGCTTCGAGCACGCGCGCTGCGCGCGGCGACAGTTCGATTTCACTTGCGACGGCTGGCAGCGCGTGCCATAGCGGGAGCTGGCGCCGCGGCAGCAGGACCAGGGGCGTGCTGCGCACCGTGCCGCCACTGGCGCTGGATGGCGCGCCAACCCGCGTCCAGACGATGCGGCCGGAGCGGCACAAATCATCAAGCCACAGCAGCGAATAATCCTTCACACGCGTGGCCAGCAGTTCGCTGTCCCACGCGCCGGCGGGCGCTTCGAAGCCTTCCAGCTGGGACAGCACCTGCTGCAGCGAGTCCGGCCCCTGCAGCTGCGTATCTTCGGAAAGGTGCTGCCACTCGAACTGGAAGCGCATAAAATCCTGGCGCTCGACCGGCTCGATCTCGCGCCGCAGGTTCTTGATCGTGTAGCGGTGGATGCGCGCCAGCAGGTGGCGTTCGCACCATTCCTCGCCCGTTGCGCGCGGCGTGAAGCGGCCGCGCATCACATAGCCCTCGCTTTCCAGCTGCGTCAGCGCGATGACGACGGTCGATTCGGTCAGTGCCAGCGCGGAAGCGATGGCGGCGGCCGGCTGCGGCCCGAATCCGGACAGGCGGGCGCGCAGCAGTTCGACCAGTGCGGCATCGCGTGTCCACGGTTCGTCGCCGTTGAGGGCGAGGCGCTCCGGTATCACAAGCGGCGGGGTGGCGGCGGCGTCGGGATAGGCTGCGTGCAGGCAGGCCAGGCGTTCCAGCGGCACCCACAATTCGGCGCCGTCGCGCAGCAGAAGACGTGTGGCGCGGCCGCCGTCGGCGAGCGATTCGAGCAGGGCGGGCCAGTCATCGTTGGCATTGGCTTCGTCGCGCGTAATGCAGGCCAGTTGCGTCAGCGCCTCCTGCATCTCGTCCGCGTTGCGCACGCGGGGCCAGGCTTCGTTGGCCACGGCTTCGATGGCGCCGGCGTCCAGCGCGCCCATGTCGTCGGTGGAAGCGGGATCGCTCCAGCGGCGGCTCAACACGGCCTGCGTGCGGCGCTCCTCCAGCGGTGCATCGTCGAGGAAGGCGTAGGGACGGGCATTCAGCACTTCCATCGCCAGCGGCGACGGCGCCGGCAGGTCGCGCGAAATCAGCTGGATCTCGCCGGCTTCGATGCGGCGCAGGACCCTGAGCCAGCCCTCGCTGTCCATCGCCTCGTGCAGGCAATCATCCAGCGTCTGCTCCACCAGCGGATGGCTGGGCAGCTCGCGTTCGCCGACGATGTTTTCCAGGCAGGCCGCCTGGTCGGGGAACACAGCCGCCAACAGATCGTCGCTTTTCATCCTTTGCAGTTGCGGTGCGACCTTGCGGCCGCCGGTGAAGCGGGGCAGTGCTAGCGCGGTCGTCGCATTCCACCGCCATCGCACATTGAACAGCGGCGCATCCAGCAGGGCCTGAATCAGGATGTGTTCAGCACTGGTCGAGCGCAGGTAGCGCCACACTTCGTCCAGCGGGAAGCTGTGGCTTTCGGACAGCGACAGCACGATGGCGTCTTCGGTGGCGGCCGCCTGCAACTCGAAGTTAAAGGTGCGGCAGAAGCGCTTGCGCAAGGCCAGGCCCCAGGCGCGGTTGATGCGGCTGCCATAGGGCGTGTGCAGCACCAACTGCATCCCGCCCGACTCATCGAAGAAGCGCTCCATGATCAGCGTATCGAAGGTGGGCAGGGCCGACAGCGAGGAACGGGCGCGCGCCAGGTACTCGACAATCTGGCGGGCTGCGTCATCGTTCAAGCCAAGATGCTCGAACAGCCAGTCCACCGCATGCTCGATGGCGGCATCGCCGTCTTCCTTCTCGCCCAGCAGGCGGTCGATTTCGCCGCGCAGGCGCGCCACGCCCAGCGACAGCTCGTCGCTGCGGCCAGGGGCTTCGCCAAGCCAGAACGGGATGTTGGGCGCGGCGCCGTGCGCATCTTCAACGCGCACCTTGCCCGCTTCTATCCTTTGAATGCGGTAGGAGGTATTCCCCAGCTGGAAAATGTCGCCGGCCAGGCTCTCGACGGCGAAGTCTTCGTGCACGGTGCCCACGTTCTGGCCGCCCGGCTCAAGGATCACCGTGAAGTCCGCGTTGTCCGGAATCGTGCCGCCGGATGTCACGGCGGTCATCTTGCCGCCGCGGCGGGCGCGCAAGGTGCCGCTGACGCTGTCCCGGTGCAGGTAGGCGCCGCGCACGCCCTGGCGGCTGGTATAGCCTTCTGTGAGCATGCGCAGCACCGCTTCGTAGCGCTCGCGTTCCAGCTTCGCATAAGGCATGGCGCGGCGAACGAGGGCAAACAGTTCGTCCTCGTCCCATTCGCGGTTGCCGACTTCGGCGACGATTTGCTGGGCCAGCACGTCCAGCGGCGCCTCCGGAATCTGCAGCACATCGAGTTCGTCGCGGCGCACGCAGTCCAGCAGCGCCGTGCATTCGATCAGGTCATCGCGTGAGGTGGGGAACAGGCGGCCCTTGGGCATGCCGCCCACGTGGTGGCCGGAGCGGCCCACCCGCTGCAGGAAGGAGGCGATGCTGCGCGGTGAACCGATCTGGCAGACCAGGTCCACGTCGCCGATATCGATGCCAAGTTCCAGCGACGCGGTGGCGATCAGCACGCGCAGGTCGCCCCGCTTCAGGCGCTGTTCGGCGTCCAGCCTGAATTCCTTGGCAAGGCTGCCGTGGTGCGCGGCCACGTGTTCCGCGCCAATCCGTTCGGCGATATGGCGCGCCATGCGCTCGGCCATGCGGCGCGTGTTGACGAAGACCAGCGTGGTGCGGTGCAGGGCGGTCAGCTCCGCCAGGCGGTCGTAGACGCGGTCCCACACTTCGTTCGCCATCACCGCTTCCAGGGGCACGGGCGGCAGTTCCAGGCCCAGGTCGCGCGCCCGCACATGGCCGACGTCGACCACGGCGCATTCGCGGCCCGTTCCGCTAAGGAAGTCTGCCACCAGCGACAGCGGCTTTTGCGTCGCGGAGAGGCCAATCCGCACTGGTGGTCTGGCGCAGAGCGCGTCCAGCCGCTCCAGGCTAAGCGCGAGATGGCTGCCACGTTTGCTGCCGGCGACGGCATGGATTTCGTCAACGATCACGGTGCGCACATTCGAGAGCATGGCGCGGCCGCTGTCCGATCCCAGCAGCACGTAGAGCGACTCCGGCGTGGAAACGAGAATATGCGGCGCGTTGCGGCGCATCGCATTGCGCTCGGCCTGGGAAGTGTCGCCGGTGCGCACGGCGGCGCGGATGCCATGCGGCGGCAGGCTCATCGCCTCCAGTTCGTGCGCGATGCCTTCCAGTGGCGCCAGCAGGTTGACGCGGATATCGTTCGACAGCGCCTTCAGCGGCGACACATACAGCACCCGCGTTTCGTCCGGCAACGGCGAAACGCTGCTCTCGCGCACCAGGTCATCGATGGCGGAGAGGAAGGCCGTCAGCGTCTTGCCGGAGCCGGTCGGCGCCGCGATCAGCGTCGGCCGGTGGGCCTGGATCAGCGGCCAGGCCTTGCGCTGCGCCTCCGTTGCACTGGGAAACGAGGCTGCAAACCAACGCGCCACGGCGGGGTGGAAATCGGCGACAGGGATGCCTGGAGAGGTCCGTTTGTGCATGCGGCACATTATAGGCCAGCGGCCCTCTTCGCGTGCCCGGCTTGCAAAGCGGGCAATAGTTGCCATAATTCCACGTGCCGTCGCCGGTATTCGCGCTCCGTACGACGCCGCCAGCCGGGCGAGCCGGAGCTCCGTCGCACGGTCGACGGCATCCACCCCGACCGCAACAACGCCGCCACCAACGCCTGCACCAGCGCCCGCACCCGCGCCGCCATCAGCGCTTCCGTCAACGACGCGACCCGCGCCACCACTCGCGCCATCAGCGTCGCCACTCGCGACATCACACTGGCGACACCGGCGTTCGTGTGCGGCTAGG
>DASWYX010000432.1:0-2437 GCA_036404755.1 Pseudoduganella sp. | reverse complement strand
CGATGAAACCATCCTGACCCGCGCGCGCCGTGATCGAGATATGCCCCTTGTCGCGGCCTTCGAAGCCGTGGGCCAGCGCGTTGTTGATCAGGTTATTGAACACCTGGTAGAGCGAGCCCGGATAAGAGTCGAGTTCCAGTTCCGGCGGCACATCCACGGTGGCGGCGCAGTTGGCGCGGCGCAGGCGCGGAGTATAGGTGGCGGTAGTGTCCAGCACCACGGTTTGCAGCTTGAAGCGGCGGCGCTGGTCGTTGGTCTGATCCACCGCGATCTGCTTGAAGGACGAGATCAGGTCCGCCGCCTTTTGCAGCGAATTCGAAATCAGTCCGCAAGCCATGTGGACCTCTTCCAGATGGTGGGTCAACGAAGAGCGCCTGAGCGAACCTTCCGCCACCACGCCCTGGAAATCCTTCACCCGGTCAGCCAGCGCGGTCGACGCCAGCAGGCTGTTGCCGATCGGCGTATTCAGTTCATGCGCGATGCCCGCCACCAGTGAGCCAAGCGACGCCATTTTTTCCGAAGCGATCAGGTCATGCTGCGTGCGCTTCAGCGTTTCCAGTGCGTTGGAGAGGTCCGCCGAGCGCTCGGCCACGCGGCTCTCCAGCGAGATATTCAATTCCTTCAGCGCTTCCTTGGCGTTCATTTCCTCGGTCAGGTCGAGCAGTGCCCAGATCACGGCGCGCTGGCCGTCCAGCACCAGGGAGGACGACCAGATAGCCACATAGCCCGCGCTGCCGTCCGGCATGCGCACATCGGCCACCTCGCCCTGCACCGAGCCACGCTCGCGGTAGATGGACCAGATGCGGCGCGGTTCGTCGGGCGAGAACCAGAAATCGATTTCGTCGGAGCGCCGGCCGATCAGCTGTAGCGGCCGCAATTCAAAGGTGCGCAGCAAGGCCTGGTTGGCGGCAATGACGCAGCCTTCCTGGTCCGTTACGGTCAGCGGCAGTGGCGTCATGTCGAACAGGGTGCGGAAGCGCTCCTCCGATTCCTGCAGCATGCGCTGCGACTGCTCCAGCTGGTCCACGCGTTCTCGCAGCGCGGCGCTCATGCTGTTCAGCGAATTCGTGACGACTTCCAGTTCATCGCCGCCGTGAGCCGGCAGTTGCTGTCCATACTGGCCATGCGCCAGTTTTTCCGACTGCGCCGTGAGCGCCTGCAGGCGCATGCCCACGCCGCGCGTGAAGGCGAAGAACAGCAGCAGGGCAATGCCAAAGCCCAGTGCGGCAATGACGCCGCCCTGCATCAGCACATCCTCGCGAGCGCGCACCAGGTCGCGCGTGGACAGGCCGAAATTCAGTGTGCCGACCTTGTTATCCTTCAGCAGCAGGGGCGCGCGGGCATGCAGGGTTTGTCCTTCGAGCGTGGTGCGCACGCCCCTGCTGCCGTCGAGGGGATCGAGGCGCAGCGCGGAGGGCAGGGCGAAGGGGCGATTGCCGGCTTCCAGTATGGTCTTGCCGCTGGCATCCAGGATCACGATGTAGCGCAGGAAGCTATCCGAGGGATCGGACAGCATCTCCGACCAGTAGGAGCGCAGTTCGCCCAGCCTGCCGCTACTGGCATACGGACTAAGCGTAAGATTGAGGTTGACCGCGTATTCGTGGGCCACGCGATCCGCGTTGTTGCTGACGGCCTTGTTCATCAGCCGCAGGCTGTTCCCGATCAGCAGGGCGACCACGAGGGCCTGCACCAGGGCACTGAGGATCAGGAATTTCGCGCGCAGCGACAGGTTCAACGCATTCTCCGGAAAGGTTACCAATCCGGATTGTATCTCCTATGCTGAGCTAAAAGGAGACTGAGATGAAGGCATCGCTTGGCCTGGCTGCGCTGGCGCTGGCCGTCGCCGGAAACCTCGCTTGCGCCGCGCCCGCGCTGGAAGCGTGGAGCATCAATATCGAACCGTGGGGCTTCGAGCACACGGGTGAGGGCATCGCGCCCGCCTTCCTGAGCTTTCTCGCCGACAGCGCGGACGTGCCGCTGGAAGTGTCGGTGCGGCCTTACCTGCGCGCGGTGGAGGGCTTGCGCAGCGGGCAGAATGCGCTGTCCATGCTGATCCCCACGCCGGACCGGGAACCGATTGCCTTCGTGCTGTGCCAGCCGGCGACGGTGCGCCTGTCCGTTTTGTACCGGCGCGATATCGTTGGCGCGGCCAGCCAGCCGTCCGACCTGGTGGGGCGCACCATCGGCATGCTGCGCGGCAGCCAGGTGCTGGCAAGCTTCGCGGCCTCCGTGCCTTTTCACCCTTCGCTGATCAACACCCAGGAGCAGGGCATGCGCATGATGCGCGCGGGACGGCTGGATGGCACCGTGTGCTCCTACCCCGGCTGCCGCGCGGCCATGCGCGCCGTGGGGCTGGATGCGGCGGATTTCGGGGAAGTCGTGCTGGGGACGTATCCGCTGGCGGTGATGGTGTCGCGCACCAGTCCACTGGCGGAGG
>DASWYX010000431.1:0-18715 GCA_036404755.1 Pseudoduganella sp. | reverse complement strand
GTTCCCGACGTGCTGGCTAACGCCGGCGGCGTAACCGTGTCATACTTCGAGTGGGTGCAGGACTTCTCCAGCTTCTTCTGGAGCGAAGAAGAAATCAACGCCCGCCTGACCCGCATCATGCAGGATGCGTTTAACTCGGTTTGGGAAGTCGCTCAGGACAAGAAGGTTTCGCTGCGTACCGCGACCTTCATCCTGGCTTGCACCCGGGTGCTGGCAGCGCGCGAAGTTCGCGGCCTGTATCCGTAAAAATACGTAGTTGGGCGCCTTAGTAGCGCTCGGCAAAGCGCGCCCGCAACAGGTTACGGCCTGTTGCGGGCGTTTTTCGCAGTGAAAGGAACAGAATAATGAGCAGCTTGGAGCAAAAAGCTCTTGCGTACCACCAGGAAGGCGCGCCAGGTAAACTGGCCATCGCCGTCACCAAAAGCGTCAGCAGCCAGGATGACCTGGCCCTCGCTTACTCGCCGGGCGTGGCAGCGCCCTGCGTCGAAATCCAGCGCGATCCCGCAAAGGCTTATGAATACACGGCCAAAGGCAACCTGGTCGCCGTGATCACCAATGGCTCCGCCGTTCTGGGCCTGGGCAATATCGGCGCCCTGGCGGGCAAGCCGGTCATGGAGGGCAAGGTTGTCCTCTTCAAGAAATTCGCCGGCATCGATTCCTTCGACATCGAAATCGATGAGAGCGATCCGGACAAGCTGGTTGAAATCATCGCCGCCCTGCACCCCACGTTTGGCGGCATCAATCTCGAAGACATCAAGGCGCCGGAGTGCTTCTATATCGAGCGCAAACTGCGCGAGCGTCTTTCCATCCCTGTCTTCCACGACGACCAGCACGGCACCGCGATCGTGGTTGGTTCGGGCATGCTGAACGCCGTTGAAATGACGGGCCGCGATATCGCTGAAGTGAAAATCGTCTGCTCCGGCGCGGGCGCTGCAGCTATCGCCTGCCTGGAACTGCTGGTCGATATCGGTGCACGCCGCGAGAACATCTACGTCTGCGATTCCAAAGGCGTGCTGACCACCGCGCGCAACCTGACCGGCGAGAAGGCCGACTGGGCGCAGGATACGACCGCTTCCACGCTGTCCGAAGTGATCGCCGGTGCGGACGTGTTCCTCGGCCTGTCCGGCCCTGGCCTGCTGTCGCAGGATGATGTGAAGTCGATGAAGAAGGCGCCGATCATCTTCACGCTGGCCAATCCTGAGCCTGAGCTGCGTCCTGAACTGGTACGCGAAGTGGCGCCGGATGCGATCATCGCTACCGGCCGTTCGGATTATCCGAACCAGATCAATAACGCGCTGTGCTTCCCTTACCTGTTCCGCGCGGCGCTCGATACCGGCGCCACCACCATCAACCAGGACATGAAGCGCGCTTGCGTGACCGCCCTGGCCGGCCTGGCGCGCAGCGATGCGCACTTCAGCAAGGATTACGTGGTGCCGACCTTGCTCGACGAGCGCCTGCTGGCGCAGGTGACGCCGAAGATCGCTGCCGCGGCCATCCGCAGCGGCGTGGCGCGCAAGGAGCTGGATTTGAATGCGTACGCCGATCGGCTGGCGACGCTGAAGACCACGCTGCTGTAAGCGTTCCTGGCCTGCACGCAACGGCGGATCAATGATCCGCCCTACAGCCCCTGCGGGGCCAAAACGCAATTCGGCCGCCGAATGCCGCCCCTGCGGGGCCAAAATGCGATGCGGCCGCTGGAAATGGACGCGGCGCCAACTGGGCTCAACGCCCTGCCTTGCGCGCCGCGATCCAGTCGTTGACCACGCGCTCCAGCACCGTCAGGGGCAAGGCGCCGTGGGTCAGCACCTCGTTATGGAACTGCCTGAGATCGAAGCGATCTCCCAGCTCCGCCTTCGCGCGCTCGCGCAAGGACAAAATGGTCAGCATGCCGACCTTGTAGGCCAGCGCCTGCCCCGGGTCGACCATATACCTTTCCACCTCCGCCATCGCATCCAGCGTATTCATGCCCGTCTTGTCGGACATATAGGCAATCGCCTGCTGGCGGGTCCAGTGCTTGTGATGGATGCCGGTATCGACCACCAGGCGCACGGCGCGCATCATCTCGTCGCGCAGGCGTCCCAGCTGATCCAGAGGTTCCGGCTCCAGGCCCAGCTCCCCCGCCAGATGCTCGGCATACAAAGCCCAGCCTTCCTGGTAAGCGGAAAAGCCGATCACCTTGTGGAAGAAAGGCACGCCTTGCAGTTCCTGCGCCAGCTGCACCTGCAGATGATGTCCCGGCACAGCCTCGTGATAGGCAGCCGTGCGCATCGAATACTTCGGCACGGCGTCCACTGAGCGCATATTCACGTAAAACACGCCGGGACGCGAACCGTCGAAAGCGCCCGGAATGTAGTACGCGCCCAACCCGCCCGACTGCGTCGCCTCCGGCACGGCCCGCACTTCCACGCGCAGCTTCGGCATCGCATCAAAAGCGGAAGGCAAGCGCTTGTAGGCCTCGCTGACGATGGCCTGGTAATCGTCCAGCATCGCCTTGCGGCCTTCGGGGGTATTCGGATAGTGCTGTGCGGGATCGGCAGCCAGCTGCGCCATGCGCTCGCCAATGCTGCCCTCGGCCATGCCGTTGGCGCGCAGGATCTTGTCCATCAGTTCGGACACGCGCTCCACCTCCGCCAGCCCCAGTTCGTGAATGCGCTGGGGCGTGAGATTGGTGGTCGTGTGACGGCGCACGCACCAGGCGTAATAAGCGTCGCCATTCGGCAGCGCCCAGGCGCCGCGGTTGCCCTGGATGCGCGGCTCGATTTCCTGGAAATGGCGGATCAGCGTCACGTAGGCCGGGTAGACGCTGGTCTGGATCGCATCGGCCACCTGCGCCAGCAATTCCTTGCGCGTGGCCTCGTTCATCTCCGCCAGCGGAATGTTTTCCAGCTTGGCGGCAAAACTCGTGTACAGCGTGTTGTCGCGCGCGGGACGCCCGGCAAACACTTGCAGCTGGTCCAGCACGCGGCCGATCATGAATTTGGGCGGCAGCACGCCGCGGTCCTCCTGCGCGCGCAGGGTTTCCACCAGCTGGTCGAACTTGACGGGGAACTTGCGAAGCCGTGCGATGTAGGCTTCCGCCTCGCGCTTGCTGGTGACCTGGTGCACGTCCGCCATGAACTCCGGCAGCGCCGTCTGCAAGCCGTGGATCTGGTTGACGGGGAAATCGTAGAACATGAACGGCTCGCCCTCGATTTCCAGCGCCAGGTACTGATGCAGCGTGTCGTAGGAAATCTGCCCCTTGCGATCGAGGTCGTCGCGGTTGAAGCTCTGCAGCGTGGCAAGGTCGGACTTCAACTCTTCCATGCGCGCCCTCGCCTGCCCGGGCGAAGCATCGTCAAGACGGGTGCTGTAGAAGTCCGCCCATGCCGGCAGCGGGCGCATGGCCGACATCATCTCCGGGCTCTGCAAGGCATACGACGTGAAAGCCCGAAGGTAAAACCATTCCAGCTTCAATGGCTTGAAGTACCAGGTCTGGGTCAGCAGGGCCACAACGACAAAGGCCGCCGCCATGACACCCGTCAGCAGCCAGGCCGCCAATCGCGTCATACAGCTTCTTTCCCGAATGTTGAAGATACGGGCATTATAATGCGCGCTGGCCGGCCAAAAGCTGGCCAATTTTGATAACAGATCGGAGATCACGAATGACTCTACGCCTGCTGGTTATGGGCGCCGCCATCGCTGCGGCAACCAGTGCTGTCGCCGCGCCGCGCGGCCTGACTATCGAAGACCTTGCGACGATGGACCGTGTCGGCAGCCCTGCGCTGTCGCCGGACGCGCACCGCGTTGTCTACACCGTGCGCAGCACGAATATGGAAAAGAACCGCGGTATCACCCAGCTGTGGATGATCGACCTGCGCGCCGCAAAACCGGCGCCGGTGCAGCTGACCCAGCACGATGCCAGCAGCCGCGATCCTGAATGGTCCACCAACGGCGACGCCATCTACTTCCTGAGCGGCCGCTCCGGTTCGACCCAGGTGTGGCGCCTGCCGCTGGCCGGCGGCGAAGCGGTGAAGGTCACCGATACGCCGGTGGACGTGGAAGCATTCAAGGTTTCCCCGAAAGGCGACCGCATCGCCCTCAGCTTCGCCGTCTACCGCGACTGCGCCGACCTGGCCTGCAGCAAGAAGCGCGAGGATGACAAGGCCAAGAACAAGGCTACCGGCAAACTGTATAACGAAATGTTCGTGCGCCACTGGGATACCTGGGCCGATGGCCGCCGCAACGTTCTCTACACCGCCCCGATCGACGCTTCCGGCAAGGTCACCGCGCAGCCGGTCAGCCTGAGCGGCACGCTGGATGGCGACGTGCCGTCCAAGCCTTTCGGCGACGCGAAGGAATTCACCTTCAGCCCGGATGGCAAGAACATCGTGTTCTCCGTGCGCGCAGCAGGCAAGGCCGAATCCTGGTCCACCAACTTCGACCTGTACGAAGTGCCGGCAGCGGGCGGCGCAGCGCCGCGCAACCTGACCGCCGACAATCCGGCCTGGGACACCAAGCCATCCTACTCCCCGGACGGCAAGACCCTGGCCTACCTGGCCATGGCCCGCCCCGGCTTCGAAGCCGACCGCTTCAAGATGGTGCTGATGGATGTCGCCACCGGCAAGAAGCGCGTGCTGGCCGATAACTGGGACCGTTCCATCTCCGACTACCAGTGGCGTCCGGACGGCAAGGCCCTGCTGGCCAATGCCGACGATACCGGCAATCACCGCCTGTTCTCGCTGGACGTTGCCAGCGGCAAGGTCACTGCGCTGACCGGCAAGGGCTATGCGGGCGACTTCGACGTGGCGAAAGACACCGTGGTCGTGGCGCAGGCCAGCCTGTCCTCCGGCGCCCAGCTGGTCAAGCTGAAGGCCGACGGCGCCGCCGAGCAGGCCGGCACCCAGCTGACCTGGGCCAACGCCGACCGTCTGAAAGACGTGAAGATGGGCGAATACGAGCAGTTCTCCTTCGCCGGCGCCCATGGCGAAACCGTGCATGGCTATGTGATGAAGCCGTGGAATGCGGAAGCGGGCAAGAAATATCCGATCGCCTTCCTGGTGCACGGCGGCCCGCAGGGCAGCTTCGGCAACTCCTGGAGCTACCGCTGGAACCCGCAGGTGTACGCAGGCGCCGGCTATGCGACCGTGTTCATCGACTTCCACGGCTCCACCGGCTACGGCCAGAAGTTCACCGACTCGATCAGCGGCGACTGGGGCGGCGCACCGCTGGAAGACCTGCAGAAAGGCCTGGCCGCTGCCGTGGCCAAATACAGCTTCCTGGACCGCGAGCGCAGCTGCGCACTGGGCGCGTCCTACGGCGGCTTCATGATGAACTGGATCCAGGGTAACTGGAGCGACGGCTTCAAGTGCATCGTCAACCACGACGGCGTGTTCGACCAGCGCGGCATGGCGTACGCCACCGAGGAACTGTGGTTCACCGAATGGGAAAACAAGGGCACCTACTACGCCAACCCGCAAGGCTACGAGCAGTTCAACCCGGTCAGCCACGTGAGCAAGTGGAAAACGCCGATGCTGGTGGTACAGGGCGACCTGGATTTCCGCATTCCGACCTCCCAGGCACTGGGCGCCTTTACTGCGCTGCAGCGCCAGGGCATCGAATCGCAGCTGCTGGTCTTCCCGGATGAGAATCACTGGGTGCTGAAACCGGCCAACTCGATCCAGTGGCACCACACCGTGCTGAACTGGCTGGACAAGCACATTAAGAACTAAGCAACGAAACTGTTACTTTTGCTGAGGCCGCCTTCTAAAGGGCGGCCTTTTTTCTTGCATAGTGACCACTCGCGTCGCATAATGAGGATATACAGTTGCTGCCATGCACCAACGTTTTCCTTTTGACAATATTGCACCGAGCACCGCCATGCACGATCTCACCGACCTCCCTGGTGCTGCGTCCGCCGAACCGGCAAATCCTGCCGACGGCCTGGAGCACCTGCATTACGACCCGAATCGCCTGCTCGATTTCCTGATCGAACAGCTGAAACTGAAGAACGACGCCGCCCTGGCGCGCGCCCTGTCGATCATGCCGCCCATGATCAGCAAGGTCCGCAGCCGACGTGCGGCCATCTCCCCGGCGCTGCTGGTGGTGATGCACGAAGCGAGCGGCATCTCGCTGGAAGAACTGCGCGAGCAGATGGGCGACAAGCGCGCCACCTTCACCCCCATCCCCGACTCGCTGCTGCTGCGTTAATTACAAGGCGCAGGTGCGCAGGCCGCAGAAGATATCGTCCCGCTCCGGGACGTAGAAGTTGCGGAACCTGGCCGAACCAAGGCGCGACGGCGTCGCAAACGAGGCGCCGCGCAATACTTGATGGGTGCCGAACCACGGCGCCGAGTATTCCCGATAACGGTCCGCCGTGAAGCCCGGATAAGGCTCGAACGGCGACGCCGTCCACTCCCAGAGCTGGCCCCAGCGGAACGCCGGGTGTCCGTACAGCGCTGCATATTCCCACTCCGCTTCCGTCGGCAAACGCCTGCCCGCCCAGGCGCAATAGGCCTGCGCCTCATACAGGTTCACGTGGCGCACCGGTTCCCACGATGACAAGGTGGTGAGCCGGCCGAAGCGCAGCGTGCGCCATTGGCCGCCCTCGCGCTGCCAGTAGCGCGGCGCGGACCGCTCCTGGCGCATCAGCCAGTCGGCGCCGGCGGCGCTCCAGTATTCGCGGCGGTCGTAGCCGCCGTCCTCGACGAAGTCCATGTACTGCGCGTTGCTGACCAGGGACGCGTCCATTTTGAACGGCGGCACATAGCAGGGATGGGAGAATTTCTCGTTATCGAAAATGAAACCGCCGGTGTCCTGCGCGCTGCCCAGCTGCAGGGTGCCGCCCGGGAAGGCGATTTCCTGCTGCGCCGCGCGCACCGGCTCGTCGTGGGTCAGTTGCGGCGGGGCTTGCAGGCCCAGGGTTTGCAGGGTGTAGAGGAAGGCTTCGCCGTGCATGTCCTCGTGGGCCAGCGCCAGGCGGTAGGGGTATAGCGCTTCGTCCGTGTTGGGCTCGCGGCTCAGTTTATCGAGCACGCGGTCCAGCACTTCGTGGCAATAGGTTTTCACGCCGCCCGTGGTCGGCAAATCCAGCGTCCAGCGGCTGCGGTGTGGTACGTTGGCGGAATCGAACCAGTCGTCCCCCTTGCTGAGCAGGGATGGATATTGCGCATCGGCCGGGTGGCTGGACAAGGATTCGCGCAAGATGAACCATTCGGCGAACCAGGCGGTGTGGCCCAGTTCCCACAAGGGCGGGTTGACGATGCGCAGTTGCGGCACCCGCATGGCGTTATCCATGCCGGCGGCGGCGAAACATTCGAACAGGCTAAGCGTATAATTCCGCGCATTCTGCAAGGCGTCTGCCAACTGCTGGGTGCGCGCGTTCCGGAACGAGGCTGTGATTGAACTCATGAACCGATTGTAGCGACTTTTGATCGATAAAAACCAGTGAGCAAGCCCACAATTTGTATCGTCAGCCCCGCGCTGGCTGCAGCCAACAACGGAAACTGGCAGACCGCCAGCCGCTGGGCGGCCTTCCTCATGCCGCGCCATGACGTGTCCATCGCCAGCGCCTGGCCGGATGCCGGTCCCGATGTGGCGCCGCCCGACCTGCTGATTGCGCTGCATGCGCGCCGCTCGGCAGCCTCGCTGGCCGCCTTCCGCGCTGCCCACCCCACGCGCCCTGCCCTGCTGGTCCTCACCGGCACGGACCTGTACCGCGATATCCGCACCGACGCCAGCGCCCAGGCTTCGCTTGCCGCCGCCGACGCCCTGGTCGTGCTGCAGTCCGCAGGCCTCGACGAGCTGCCCGCCGCCGCGCGCGCGAAAGCCCATGTGATCTACCAATCCGCCCCGCCGCTGCCGCCGGCCGCCCCAGTCCCCGCCTCAGCGTCCGCCGCGGCGACGGGCGCGGCGAACCGCCCGCACGAAATCGTGATGATCGGCCACCTGCGCGAGGAAAAAGACCCGCTGGCCTTCATGCGCGCGGCCCCGCTGGTGCAGGCGCCGTCGGCAAGGCTGGTGCACATCGGCGGCGCGCTCGACCCGGACCTGGGCGACGAAGCCGAAGCCACGCAGAAAGCCACGCCGCGCTATCAATGGCTGGGCGCCCTGCCGCACGACGAAACCCGCGAGCGGTTGCGGCAGGCCCACGCCATGGCCATATGCTCGAAAATGGAAGGCGGCGCCAACGTGATCATCGAAGCGGTAACGAGCGGCGTTCCCGTGCTGGCCAGCGACATCAGCGGCAACCGCGGCATGCTGGGCAGCGACTACGAAGGCTACTTCCCCGTGGGCGACGCACAAGCGCTGGCCAGGCTGATCGACCGCAGCGTGCAGGACGACGCGTTCACCGGCCGGCTGCGCGCCCAGTGCGCCGTCCGCGCCAGACTATTCGAACCAGCCACCGAGCAGGCAGCATTGCTCGCTTTGGTGGATAATCTGCTCCAACAGAAGAAATGAGAGCCTCCAATGAGCACTGAACCAATCAAACTGACTTCTTTCTCCCACGGCGGCGGCTGCGGCTGCAAGATCGCGCCCGGCGTGCTGTCCGAGATCCTGAAAAACTCCAGCGGCTTCCCCGTGCCAAAGGAACTGATGGTCGGCATCGAAACGGCAGACGATGCTGCCGTCTACAAGCTGAACGACGAACAGGCCCTGATCGCCTCCACCGACTTCTTCATGCCCATCGTCGACGACCCCTTCGACTTTGGCCGCATCGCCGCCACCAACGCCATCTCCGACGTGTACGCGATGGGCGGCACGCCAATCATGGCCCTGGCCCTGGTCGGCATGCCGGTCAACAAGCTGCCGATCGAAACCATTGGCCAGATCATCAAGGGCGGCGAGTCGATCTGCGCCGAAGCGGGCATCCCGATCGCCGGCGGCCACACCATCGATTCCGTGGAGCCGATCTACGGCCTGGTGGTGATGGGCCTCGTGCATCCGTCCAAGGTGAAGCGCAACGCCGACGCAAAAGCGGGCGACGTGCTGGTGCTGGGCAAGCCGCTGGGCGTGGGCGTGTTGTCGGCCGCGCTGAAAAAGAATGTGCTGGGTGCGGAAGGCTACCAGGCGATGATCGCCAACACGACCAAGCTGAATAAGCCGGGCAAGGCCCTGAGCGAACTGGCCGGCGTGAATGCGCTGACCGACGTCACCGGCTTCGGCCTGCTGGGTCACCTGCTGGAACTGGCGCGCGGCGCAAAGCTGACGGCAAAGCTGAACATGTCGCAGATCCCGCTGCTGCCGGGCGTTGAGCAGCTGGCGCACGACGGCTTCTTTACCGGCGCCTCCGGCCGCAACTGGGACGCCTACGGCAAGGACGTGACGCTGTCGTCGAACATCACGCAGGCCCAGCACACGCTGCTGACCGACCCGCAGACTTCCGGCGGCCTGCTGGTGTCCTGCGATCCGTCCGCCGTGGACGAAGTGCTGGCCCTGTTCCGCCGCGAAGGCTTCGGCGAAGCGGCCGTGATCGGCGAAATGAGCGCGGGCGAACCGCGCGTGCAGGTTGCCGCTTAAGCCATCATGCTGACCCGGCTCGCGCTTCTGGACGATCTGCTTCAGAAGCACGCGCCGGCCCTCGGCGCCGACATGGCGCCTTACCGCAACCACTGCTACCGCCTCGTCAACTTCTCCAATGTACTGGCGACGGCCGATCCGGACCAGCTGGAAAAGCTGTCCATCGCGGCCGCCTTCCACGACCTGGGCATCTGGACCCACGCCACCTTCGACTACCTGCCGCCTTCCCAGCAACTGGCCCGCGCCTGGCTGCCGGCCGCGCAGCGCGCCGACTGGGCCGACGAAATCGCGGCCATGATCAGCGAGCACCACAAGATCACCGCCTGCGCGCCCCACCACACCGCGCTGACCGAAGCCTTCCGCCAGGCCGACTGGATCGACGTATCCGCCGGCGTGCTGCGCCACGGCCTGCCGCGCGCCTTCATCCGCCAGGTCCAGGCAGCCTTTCCCGACGCCGGCTTCCACCTGCGCCTGCTGCAGTTAAGCGGCCGCCGCGCGCTGCGGCACCCCTTCAGTCCCCTGCCCATGATGCGCTGGTAGGCTGCTACGCTCGCGGCGCCGCTGGTTCACCTTGCGTACCCGCGCATGCAATGCGTGCCCGATGCGCACGCGGCGCAGGACCAGGATCGCGGCGAAGGAACCGGCCACGGGTACGCCAAAGGCCAGCGCCTTCATGCCCAGCGTGACCGGCTCAGTCTGCGCCGCGCCGGGCGCGTAGCCCAGTAATCCGAGAACCCAGCCGATCGTCGCCAGCGCCGCCGCTCCACCGCATTTCAACAGCACGAGAATGGTGGAAAACCACGCGGTTTCGCGCCGGTCCCGATGGCGGAATTCGCAAAAATCGATAATGTCGGCCAGGATCCCCCAGGGCAGCATGAAGACGCCGGCGAAGCCGATCCCGATCAGCACCGACCACGCGAGCAAGGCAGCCTGGTTTTCCCCTGCAGCGGCAAACAGCATGATTCCCGCTGCGGCAACGCCGTGGCTCATCGACAGCAACGTCGTCTTGTCCCAGCGTGGCACAAGGGTGATCCAGAACGCTGCCCCCAGCATCTGGCTCAGCGCCAAGACCAGCAGCACCTGCCCGGCAAACGCTGGACTTTTCAGCACGTAGGTGCACAGGTAAAGGAAGGTTTTCGTGAACATCGGCGTTGCGAAGCCGGTCACCAGGGCAAGCGCCGCCATCGCGGCAAACAGGCCGTCCGGCGCCGGACAGAGCGCCACAGGCGTCCAGCGCCGGGCATGCGGTCGCCGGGCACTCAGCGGAGCCGCGCCTTGCGCCGACCTGGAGGACCACGCCGCCAGCAGCAGTGCACCGGTAAACAGCGCTCCGCCCGCGGCGCCCAGCCATGCCAGGCGAACCGTTGCCACCTCGCCCGTTGCGCTGCGCATCAGTGGCGCGACCACGCAGGCGACGCACACGGCGGCGGCGGAACTGAAGATCGTGCGGTATCCGGACGCACGGCCGCGCGTGCGGCTGTCGCTGGTAACGCGGGCCAGCAAACTGTTATGCGGAACATCGATGATCGCGAAAGCGCAGCGAAGGAACAGGATGAGGGTGGCGATAATGGCCAGGCCACTGGCCTGCAACAGCGGCAGGCTGAAAATGGCGCAGAAGGCCAGGCCGCACGGCACGGCGCACAGTGCGATCAGGCGGGGATAGCCGATGCCATGCCGCTCCGCCCTTGCGGCGAAAAAGCCGGCCAGAAGATCGAACACCAGATCGCCCGCCACCACGATCATCATCAGGAGGCTGACGCGCCCCGGCGCGATGCCGATGATATCCGTCAGCAGGTAAAGCAGGGCGACATCGACGCTGCCAAGCATGATCGCCTTGCCGAAATTGCCGGAAGCATAGCCGATCACATGCCGGTCGCGCCTGACGACGGCGCTCAATTCTGCGATCCATGGGAAAAAACGGGGGGCAAGCATGGAGCAAGCATACCTGCCCGCGATGACAGGCTTATGTCATGCCTGCAGCGCCGTTGCAGCATGTATCGGCAGCAGGGCCGCGCCGATGGCAATCGCGCTGCCGCCAAGCTTCGATATCCTTACCTGCCCGCGTTCGCGAAAGCCGGGCCAGCGCAGGGGCAGCGCGTTCAGCCTGGCCGCAAGGCGCGAAGTGATCGATTCCGGCAAAGGGCTGGAAAACACGATTTCATCCGGGTCGAACCAGCCGATGGCGCTGTTGACGAGGAATTCGAGCTGCACGGCCGCGCGCTCGAGCCATTCATCGATAACGCTCTCGTAGCCGCCGGTCAGCTCTTCAAAACGGGCCACGGATTCGATCGGGCAGCCTGCTTGCTGCAACACGGACAGCAAGTCCATCGTGGTTGGACGCGGCAGCTCCGTCGGGTACAGCCGGCCGATGTCGCCGGCGCTGCCGAATTCTCCCTTGACCAGGTGCCCATCCTCGATCACGCCGGCGCCGATGCCGTAACCCAGCAGGATGACCACGACCGTGGCGGCCTTGCCTAGCCTGTCGCTCGAATAGTATTCCGCCAGGGCGGCCGCCTTGGCGTCGTTTTCCAGCAGGACGGCCGTGCCCAGGGCCTCGTCCAGCATCTGGCGCAGGGGCACGTCGCGCCAGCCCGGCAGCTCCTTGACGATATGCCAGCGGTCGCCCTTGCGTGAAACGGCCGGCCCGGGCACGCCCACCCCGATGCCGAGGAAGCGCACGCCGAGCAGCTTGTGCTTCACGCACAGCGCGTTGATGCGGTCTTCGAGGATGTTGGCGAATTCGATCGGGTCCGGCGTGCCCACCTGCTCGCTGGTCAGGCAAATCACGCCGCCCGCCAGATCGACCAGCGCGATTTCCAGCACGCCTTTGTGCACGGTGGCGCCCGCGGCGAAACCGCCGGACGGGGAAATGGCAAGGGGAACGGTTGGCCGCCCGCGCACAGGCGGTTCGGTTGCGGCCAGTTCTTCGATCAGGCCAAGGCTGATCAGGTTGTGCGAAAGCTTGGTCAGCGCCGAGTTGCTGACCTGTAGCGCCAGCGCCAGCTCGGTGCGCGGCATCGGTCCCTTGGTGCGCAGGTGCCGCAGCAGGCGCTTTTCCTCCGAAACCAGGTGCAACCGCGCCGCTCTCATCTTAAACCCAGCCTTCCGTCGATATCCGATTTATTTTACAAGTAATAAATAAATGCGTCAAAATTGACCGTCATACTTTCGTGATTGTTTGTATATCTAACCAGGAGAGAAATCATGAGCATGAAGAAGTCCACGTTGGCTGCCGCGACCGGCGCCCTGTGCGCCCTCGCAGCCCAGGCATTTGCCCAGACGACGGAAACGCCCGCCGCCGCCAACCCGACCGCCGAAGCGACCGATTCCCAGGTCGTGGTGGTCACAGGCTCGGCCCGCCCGCAACGCCGCTTCGACGTGTCCTATGCCGTGAATTCCCTGTCTCAAAGCGATGTGCTAAAACTGGCGCCGCAGAACATGGCTGATCTGCTGGGCAAGATGCCGGGCATCCAGGTCGAGGCGACCGGCGGCGAAGTACAGAACATCACGCGCGTGCGCGGCATCCCTACCGACGACGGCTACGCCCTCTTCCAGCAGGACGGCCTGCCGCTGTTCACCGAGATTAGCGGCTTCTTTTTCCGCGGCGACAGCATGAACCGCTACGACCTGATGACGAAGACCGTGGAAGTGGTGCGCGGCGGCCCGGCGCCGATCTACGCCAGCCAGGCTGCGGCCATCGTCAACAACACGACCGTCACCGGCACTGAAAAAACCCAGGGCAAGGCTCAGGTTTCCGTCGGCACCACGGGCCTCAAGCGCCTGGATGCCTACCAGGCCGGCGCCATCGACGACAAGACCTTCTATGCCATCGGCGGCTTCATTCGCCAGGACGACGGCCACCGCGACAACGGTTTCCCGAACGACCGTGGCGGCCAGATCCGCGCCAACATCAAGCGCGTGACGGACAGCGGCACCTGGAAACTGAGCGCCAACTACCTGAACGACCATAACGTCTTCTACCTGCCGATCCCGATCGCGGACCCGCGCAATCCCTCTGTCTCCCTCGACCCCTACATCGATTATTTCAAGGGGACGATGAACTCGCCGTCGCTGCGCAACGTCAGCCAGAAATACCTGGACGGAACGGGCACGCTGCAGACCGACCAGCGCGATCTCAAGAACGGCCGCCACCTCGAATTCGGCAACATCGGCTTGCAATATGAAGGGGAAATCGGCGCCTGGCTGCTGTCCGCCAAAGCCGGCTTCACAAAGGGCAAGCTGGACTTCGACGCCTTCTATTCGACGTCCAACCCAGCCGACGCCAGGACCTTCGCCAACGGCTTCCTCGCCGCATCCAGGACTGCATTCGGCGCCGTGGACCACCTGGGCTATGCCATTGCCGGCAGCAACGGCAGCCAGGTCTACGATCCGGCGTCCGCCTCCGGCCTCGTGATGCAGGGCCAGTACCGCGCCGCCGGTTCCGACTTCCACTCGAACCAGGTGGACGTCAACGTCACCCGCAATTTCCAGACCGGCCTCGGTAACCACGACGTGAAAGCAGGCTTCTACGGCAGTACTTACGGGCAGACCAGCAAGACCGTCTATAACGACATGCTGATCGAAGTGCAGGGCAAGCCGCGTACGCTCGACCTGCTGGCTTACTCGTCTTCGGGCGCAGTGCTTGGTTCCGTTACCGACAAGGGCGTGCTGCGCTACACGACCACGCTGAACCAGGGCGACGTCGATGCCAGGATGGGCGCACTGTACATCAACGATACCTGGGAAGTTAACGACCGCCTGCGCCTCGATGCCGGCGTGCGCACCGAACGCTATAAATACGACGGCTACGCCCTGCTGACCAAGCAGGCCAACCTGGGCGACAAGACCACGCTGGCCGACGATACCACCCGCGCCTTCACGGGCGACCGCCAGTCGCACGTCTACAAGCCGCACACCACCAACTGGACCGCCGGCGCCAACTATGACTTCACTTCCCGGTTCGGCGGCTATGTGCGCGCCTCCCACCTCGAAATCCCGCCGTCGATGCAGGTGGCGGCGTCCGTCGATCCGCTGGTGCTGACGACCAAGGCCGACCAGTATGAAGCGGGCTTCAAGACGACCTTCGGCCGTTCCTACCTGTACGTCACGGGCTTCTACACGAAGTTCGATCCGCTCAACGCATCCTTCGTCGCCTTCAATCCGCTGACCGGGCGCAACGACCAGACCGTGCCCTTCTTCGGCAAGGCCGTCGTGAAAGGTGCGGAAATTGACGGCGCGTGGTACCTGAGCAAGCGCTTCGTCGTGAACGCATCGTTGACCGTGCAGGATCCGCAATATCGCGATTTCGTGAGCGCCACCGGTGCCGACCCGTCGAAAGTGGTCGGCAACCAGATCATCCGCGAGCCCAAGGTGTTCGGTAACGTGCGCCCCAGCTACGGCTTCGATGTCGGTGACAACCAGGTCGACGTCTTCGGCAGCTATTCCTTCACTGGCAAGCGCTATGTGGACTTCTTCAACGCCACCGAGCTGCCGTCCTTCCACTCCATCGGCGCCGGCGTCACCGTCACGCACGGCGACTGGCAGTTCCAGCTCACCGGCGACAACCTGACCAACGCCAAGGGCCTCACCGAAGGCAATACCCGTACCGACACCCTGGCCGGACAGGGCAGCGCTACCGCGATCTATGGCCGCCCGGTATTCGGACGCAGCGCACGCTTCGTCGTGAGCAAGGCATGGTGATCGCTGTGACGAAGCGCATCATCCTCGCGGCGGCGCTGGCTGCCGCCCTGCCCCTCCAGGCCGCGCCGGCTGCGGACCAGCATTGGTCGCTGCTGGCGGGACGCCTGTTCCCGGTGGTCTCCGGCATGAAGCAGGAACCGGCCACCGTCGCCGCGCTGCTGGACAGCCGCAAGAAGCGCATGGCCGCTTGCGAGCAGGCGCCCAAGTGCCTGCTGCTGGCGGCCACGTGGACCGACGCTGAAATGGCCACGCTGGCGGAGGCCGTGCCTGCGGCCGCGCCGTCTCACCAGCCGGCAGCCGACGATGGCGTGCGGGCGCAAATCGTGCGCGAACTGCGCGGCCTGAACGCCATCCTGCAGGTCTACGGCTTCGGCACCCAGCCGCGCTATCCGACGATCGATGGCCCGCTCGAAAAGCCCGGCACGGCGGACTTCAAGACGCTGCTGGCGGATGCGATTACGCTGGCCGACGCGGCGAAGAACGATCCTGCGGCCAGGCTGGACCCCAGCATCGCGCTGGCCCTCGCCCTGCTCGACGTCAACGACCGCAACGAAGCCGCCAGCTTCGAGCCGCTGGACCAGGGCCATAACGCTGCGGCGGTGGCACGCGCCCGCAACATCGACTGGAAGCGCTACCGCTACACGTCGATCATCGTGCCGGGTGTCGGCCCGGAGAACCCGATCATCCCGCTGAGCGCACGCGGCAAGCTGCATGTGCAGCTCGCCGCCAGCCGCTTCGTGGAAGGCGACGTGGCCTTCATCATCGTCAGCGGCGCGGCGGTGCACCCGCGGGGATCGCAATTCGTGGAAGCCGTCGAAATGCGCAAGGCGCTGATTGAGCGCTACCACGTGCCCGCCGACCGCATCGTCATCGAGCCGTATGCGCGCCACACGACGACGAACCTGCGCAATGTCACCCGACGGCTCGTTGCCCTCGGTGCGCCGGCCGGGCAAGCCGCGCTGATCGTCGCCAACAACGAGCAAAGCCGCTACATTGAAAGCCCCGAGTTCGCGGCCCGCAATGCCGCGGAACTGGGTTACGAGCCGGGCGCCGTCGGCCCCCGCCTGTCGCCGTTCCTGCTCGAATTCCGCCCCTCCCTGCGCTCGCTCCGCATCGACCCGCTCGACCCGCTCGACCCCTGACCTCAATCCTTCGGCCTATTGCCTGTTCGGAGAAATTCCGTTATATTGAACACCAGTTCTTTATAACGGATTTCGCATTAGGAAATTCGCTTAGCAACTTTGCATCACGAGTCGGTTCGTCCGACGCCAACCTGCCTACCCGGGCAAGGTGGATGCCATCACGGCGATGCGGCCTATTAACGGCAACGAAGCGGGCGCGACATGGTTTGCTCCGAATCGAGCCAAGTTTTTTGGAGAAACCATGAGCACTCAACCGACCCAAACGTCCCCGACAAGCTCCCTCGGCGCCAGCGCATGGCGCGATCAATACCGCCTGACGCACACCTTCCATCTCTCACTGGCTACCAATGAACCCATTGCCGGCCAGGTGGAATCGACCTTGCAGCGTTCGAAAGCCAAAGTCGACAAATGGGTGATTTCACGTCGCGGCGGGTTTTACGACCACTGTATTACCGTCGAGGGGATCGGTGACGAGTCGGCGCGTGAGCTGCGCCGGGAATTTGCCAGCCTGAATGGCGAGATCAAAGTGCATGTCGAACATATGGTTCACTTTGCCGGGGCGGCGGCGCATTGCTGACCGCCGGTGGCGCATCGAATTCGAAGCCGCTGGCCTCATGCACTTCCCAGGCGCCCTCGCTCAAGATGCGCAGCACATGGGTATGGTGGCGCAGCACGGCGGCGCGGTGGGCGACGCTGATCAGCGTCGTTCCGTTCTCGCGCAGGCGGCCATATAGCAAGGCCTCGTTGGCGCTGTCGAGCGCACTGGTGGCTTCGTCGAGGATGACGATGCTGGGCTCGTGCACCAGCACGCGGCCGAACGCAAGGCGCTGCTGCTCGCCTACCGACAGCAGCTTTTCCCAGTCATGCACGGCGCCCAGTCCGCCGACGCGCTCGGCGAGCTGCGGCAGCTGGACCCGCTCCAGGATTGCCAGCAGCTCCTCGTCGCTCAGGCTGGATTCCGCACTGGGATAAATCAGCTGGCTGCGCAAGGTGCCGTGCTGCATATAGGGCTGCTGCGGCAGGAAGAAGAAATCCTCGAGGGGCGGATGATGAATCACGCCGCTGCCGGTGCGCCACAATCCTGCAATCGCACGCAACAGCGAGCTCTTGCCGCAGCCGCTGTCGCCGGTAATCAGCAGCGCATCGCCCGGCTTCAGGACCAGGCTCAGTTCCTTGATCAGCACCCGTTCCGATTGCGGCGGACAAAGGGTCAGCGATTCCAGCTCGAGGTGTTGGCCGGAACGCGTTTCGATCAGCGGGTACTTATTGTCGGCAACGGGCTTGGGGTCGCCGGCGGACAGCAGAAGATTGGACAAGGCCTGCAAACGCCCGATCCCCGCCACGAAGCGGCTCAGGCTCTCAAAGTTATCGACAATGACACCCACGGCGGCAAGCACCGCAGTGAACGCGCCGGCCGCCTGTGTCGCCCGCCCCACTTCCAGCTGGCCCGACAAAACGCCGTCAGCCAGGATCACGCCCGGTATCACCAGGGTCAGCTGACTGAAGGTGCGCTGGAACAGGTTGAGGGAACGCTGCTTCCTGATCAGCCGCGCGAAGTTTTCAATGACCCTGTCGAACTTGCTGTTGATGTGCACACGTTCCTGCGCCTCGCCACGATAAAAAGCGATCGACTCGGCATTTTCGCGCAGGCGCATCAGGCTGAAACGGAAGTCCGCCTCGCGTCGGAGCTGCCAGAAATTCAGGTGGATCAGGGGCGTGCCGAAAATGTAGAGGGCCACAACGGTGCCCACCAGCGCGTACACTGCCAGCACGCCGACCAGCAGATGCGAGATCGACCACAGCACGGCGCTGAACGCCACCAGCTGCATGATCGAGCCCAGGAAAATCAGCAGGAAGTGGATGGACCGGCCGGTGAAGGTGTTGATGTCTTCGCTGATACGCTGGTCGGGATTGTCGATCTCGCCGTCCGAGCACAGCTCATAGTACTTGCGGCCTTTCAGATAGCCGTCGAGGAAGCGGCCGGTGAGCCAGCGCCGCCAGTGATTGGCGAACACGTCGCGCATGTAGTAGTAGAAGGCGTAGGCCGGAACGGCGACCGCCAGGGTCAGCAGGCAGGCCCGCACCGCTTTCCAGAAACGGTCGCCCTCCCTGGCCGCCAGCGCCGAGGTCATTTCACCGGATTGGTCGTTGAGCATGACGGCCAGCTTGGTCTCGATCAGCATCAGCACGATCGAGACCAGCAGCAGGCTCCAGGCCTTCTTTCTCTCGCTTCCCAGCCAGTAGGGTTTCGCCACATTGACGAATTGTTTCCATGCCGCGAGCGACAGGCGCGGCGGCCGCGACCTTTTACGGGGCGCCTGATCGGCCGGGGCCTTGGTGGTAGCTGAATTGGGCGTGGTCATTTTCGGTATCGTGCA
>DASWYX010000430.1:0-4064 GCA_036404755.1 Pseudoduganella sp. | reverse complement strand
AGGTACGCCAGGGTCAGCGGGATGAACACTTTCCAGCCCAAACGCATGATCTGGTCATAGCGGTAGCGCGGGAAGGTACCGCGGGTCCAGATGAACAGGGACACGATGAAGAAGGTCTTGATGAACAGCCAGAAGAAGCCGCCGAACACGCCGCCGATTTCCAGCGCCGCGATCGGAGCGGACCAGCCGCCCAGGAACATGACCGATGCCAGCAGGCCGATCAGGATCATGTTGGCGTATTCCGCCAGGAAGAACATCGCGTAAGCCATGCCGCCGTATTCGACCATGTGGCCGCCGACGATCTCGGATTCGCCTTCCACCACGTCGAACGGGTGGCGGTTGCATTCGGCCAGGCCGGAGACCAGGTAGACCACGAAGATCGGCAGCAACGGCAGCCAGTTCCAGGACAGGAAGTTGATGCCCATGGCAGCCATGGCGCCCTTCTGCTGGCCGGCCACGATCTCGGACAGGTTCAGCGAACCGGAAACCATCAGCACGATCACCAGGGCAAAGCCCATCGCGATTTCGTAGGACACCATCTGTGCCGATGCACGCATCGCGCCCATGAAGGAGTACTTCGAGTTGGCGGACCAGCCGGCGATGATGATGCCGTACACCTCCATCGAGGCCACGGCCATGATCAGCAGCAGGCCGGCGTTGACGTCCGCCAGGGCGGCGCCCGGCGCGAACGGCACGACGGACCAGCAGGCCAGCGCCGGCATGATGGTCATCACCGGACCAATGAAGAACAGGGACTTGTTCGACTTGGTCGGGACGATGATCTCCTTGAAGAGCAGTTTCAGCGCGTCGGCGATCGGCTGCAGCAGGCCGTTCGGGCCCACGCGGTTGGGGCCGATACGGATCTGGATCCAGCCCAGCAGCTTGCGCTCCCACAGCGTCAGGTAAGCCACGAGGCCCATCAGCGGCAGGGTCACGCACAGGATCTTGATCATCGTCCAGATGAAGGTCCAGAAGGTGCTGCCCAGGTTCGCTTCGCCTGCGGCTTTAATCGAATCAATCATTTCTGGCAGAGCCATTACTTGCCCTCCCCTGCTTTAGCAACGGTAATCGGACCGAACATATCGCCCAGCGCAGCGGTCGATACGTGAGCGGCAGCTACGCGCACCACGTTGGCCGGCAGTGCGGCGTCGATGGCGGCTTCCAGGATGGCCGAGCCGGAGCCCTGGGTCACCTGCACCTTGTCGCCGGACTTGATGCCCAGCTTCTCGGCGGCTGCCACGGACAGGCGCGCTTTCGGCGCGGCCGCGTCGGCGGTTGCCTGCAGCGGGCCGGAACGGCGGGCCAGCGCGTCGGCGAAGTAGATCGGCACGTCGGCCAGGCGTTCCAGCTTGTCGCCGGCGCCGGCAACGGCGGCCACCGGTGCTTTTTTGGCGCTGTTGTTCAGCTGTGCCGACAGGTCGGTCACGCCGCTTTCGAACAGTTCGTCGCGGATCGATTCCGAGGTTTCGTAGTCGAAGCCGCCCAGGCCCAGGATGTTACCCAGCACGCGCAGCACCTTCCAGGCCGGACGGGCTTCGCCCAGCGGCTTCACGGTGCCGTTGAAGCTTTGCAGGCGGCCTTCGGCGTTGATGAAGGAGCCCGAGGTTTCAGCGAACGGCGCGACCGGCAGCAGCACGTCGGCATAGTCCATGCCGTGCTTGAAGGCGGACATCACGACCACCATTTCCGCGCCCTTCAGCGCAGCAACGGCGGCCTGCGGATTGGCGGCATCCAGTTCCGGCTCGGCGTGCAGCAGCACGTAGGCTTTCTTCGGCGCGGAGAAGGCCGGCGCGGCGTTCTTCGCCACGGCGCCCACCACGTAGCCGCCGACGGTGTTGGCAGCTTCGGTCAGGTAGCCCAGGGTGGCGCCGGTCTGCCCGGCGATCCACTGCGCGGCAGCGTGCAGCGCCGACGCTTGCGGATGCGCGGCAGCGGCATTGCCCAGGAAGACAGCCTTGCCTGCGTCGCCGGCGGCCAGGGAAGCGGCAATCGCTTCCGCTTCGGCGGAAACGGCAGCGCCTTCGAAGCCGGCCGGAGCGGCCACGCCCTTGGCCTTGGCCACGGCAGCCACCACGCCGGACAGCGCGGCCAGCCAGTCGGACGGCGCAGCGGTGATCGTGTTGGCGGTGTTGATCAGGTTTTCTTCATTGGCGCCGTGCAGCACGGACAGCTTGGCGCCGGCCTTCACGGCGGCGCGGATGCGGGTCGCGAACAGCGGGTGATCCTTGCGCAGGAAGGAACCGATGACGAACACGGACTTCAGCTTGCTGATCTCGGCGATCGGCATGCCCAGCCACGGCTTGATATCGCCGTCCAGCGCGAAGTCGCTCTGGCGCAGGCGGAAATCGATGTTCTCGGAACCCACGCCGTGCATGACCTTCTTCAGCAGCGCCAGTTCTTCCACGGTGGCGTGGCCGGTGCCGTAGGCAGCCAGCGCATCGGCGCCGTGTTCATGCTTGATGTTCTTCAGGCCGTGCGCCACGTATTCCAGCGCCACTTGCCAGTCCACTTCCTTCCACTCGCCGCCCTGCTTCAACATCGGCTGGGTCAGGCGCTCGGCCGACTCCAGGCCTTCGTAGGAGAAGCGGTCCTTGTCGGAAATCCAGCACTCGTTGACGGCGTCGTTTTCCAGCGGCAGCACGCGCTTGACCTTGCCCTGCTTGACCTGGACGATCAGGTTGGCGCCGGTCGAATCGTGCGGCGATACGGATTTGCGGCGCGACAGTTCCCAGGTACGGGCGCTGTAGCGGAATGGCTTGGAGGTCAGCGCGCCGACCGGGCACAGGTCGATCATATTGCCCGACATCTCGGAGTTCACCGCTTCGCCGACGAAGGTGGTGATTTCGGAGTGCTCGCCGCGGCCCAGCATGCCCAGCTCCATCACGCCGGCCACTTCCTGGCCAAAGCGCACGCAGCGGGTGCAGTGGATGCAGCGCGACATTTCCTGCATCGACACCAGCGGACCGGCGTCCTTCGGATGCACGACGCGCTTCTCTTCTTCGTAGCGCGACTCGTTCTTGCCGTAGCCCACGGCCAGGTCTTGCAGCTGGCACTCGCCGCCCTGGTCGCAGATCGGGCAATCCAGCGGGTGGTTAATCAGCAGGAATTCCATTACGGACTTCTGGGCCTGCACGGCCTTGTCCGAGTGGGACTTGACCACCATGCCGGCCGTGACCGGCGTGGCGCATGCTGGCAGAGGCTTGGGAGCCTTTTCCACTTCAACGAGGCACATGCGGCAGTTTGCTGCGATCGACAATTTCTTGTGATAGCAGAAGTGCGGGATGTAGGTGCCCAGCTTGTTGGCGGCGTCCATCACCATGCTGCCCGCAGGGACTTCTACCTTTTTGCCGTCAATTTCGATTTCAACCATGATAATCGCAGCTTAGTAAGCCGAAACAGGCACCAGGCAGTGCTTGTGTTCGACGTGATATTCAAATTCTTCGCGGAACTGCTTGACGAAGGCGCGGACCGGCATTGCGGCAGCATCGCCCAGTGCGCAGATGGTGCGGCCCTGGATGTTGTCGGCGATGGAGTTCAGCATGTCCAGATCGGAGGCGCGGCCCTGGCCGTTCTCGATGCGATGGACCATGCGGTACATCCAGCCGGTGCCTTCACGGCACGGCGTGCACTGGCCGCAGGACTCTTCGTAGTAGAAGTAGGCCAGGCGTTCCAGCGCCTTCACCATGCAGCGCGTCTCGTCCATCACGATCACGGCGCCCGAACCGAGCATGGAGCCGGCTTTGGCGATCGAGTCGTAATCGAGGTCGGTCTGCATCATGATGTCGCCGCGCACCACCGGGGCGGAGGAACCGCCCGGGATCACGGCCTTGATCTTCTTGCCGCCGCGCATGCCGCCAGCCAGCTCCATCAGCTTGGCGAACGGAGTGCCCAGCGGGACTTCGTAGTTGCCTGGACGCTCAACGTCGCCCGAGATCGAGAAGATCTTGGTGCCGCCGTTGTTCGGCTTGCCCAGCGCGAGGTAGTTCTCGGCGCCCATGTTCAGGATGAAGGGCACGGCCGCGAAGGTCTCGGTGTTGTTGATCGTGGTCGGCTTGCCGTACAGG
>DASWYX010000429.1:0-6618 GCA_036404755.1 Pseudoduganella sp. | reverse complement strand
CTTAATGGCGCCGGCTGGCGCGTGCGCAGCGGCGAGGGCTACGGCGCGGTTGATGGCGACGACGACCGAACCGGCCAGCGCGAGCAGCGCATCGTAGAGCTGCACGATGGCCGCCCAATCGGTGGCGCCGCTGTGGCGGCGTGCGGCGTGAACGGATTGCACAGCCGCTTCGAGCTGGAAGCGCCCTGCCCGCCCGTGCGAAGCCGCGCGCATCAGCAAGTCCTCGGCCTCGTCGATCGTCTCGGCATCCCACAGCGCCGGGTCCTGCTGCGCCAGCGGCACGAACTCGCCTTGCGCATCACGGCGGGCTGCGCGCCGCGCTTCGGCGTGCAGCATCAGCGACAGCAAACCAAGCGCCTCCGGCTCCTGCGGCAGCATTGCCACCACCAGGCGGCCCAGCCAGATTGCCTCTTCCGTGAGTCCGCGTGACGCCGCCACCGCGCCGGCCGGGTCGGACCATCCTTCCGAGTAGATGGCATACACCGCCTGCAGCACCGCATCCAGACGCTCCGACAGTTCCTCGCGCTCCGGTACGCGGAATGGAATGCCCGCCTGCCGGATACGCGACTTCGCGCGCACCAGCCGCTGGCTCATCGCCGACGGCGCCACCAGAAACGCGGACGCGATGCGCGCCGCATCAAAACCCAGCACCGTTTGCAGCATCAGCGGTGCGCGGACGCCGGCCTCCAGCGCCGGGTGGGCGCAAACGAACATCAGCCGCAGCCGGTCGTCGGGGATTTCGCCGCCGAAGCCCGCGAACCCGGCCAGGCCGCCGGTGGCAGTGGCGCCAGCGACAGTGCTGCCAGCGGAGCCGGGAGCGCTGTTGACGCCAGTCTGGCTGCCGGGGCGGAACGAGCCGCCACCGGCGGAGAGCACATCGGGCGCAATCTCGTCGGCCAGGAGCAGCAGCGTGGGCGCGGCGGCATCGGCGACGATGCGGTGGCGCGCGGCGTCCACCAGCCGCCGGCGCGCGACGGTCAGCAGCCAGGCCTCGGGCGTGCGGGGCACGCCGCTGACCGGCCACTCCTGCAGCGCCGCGGCAAACGCCTCGGACAAGGCGTCCTCCGCGCCCGCCACATCGCGCGTGCGCGCAGCGAGAAAAGCCACGAGCTTGCCGTAGCTTTCCCGCGCCACTTTTTCGGCTGCGTTCATGCGCCCCAGACCGGGCGCACTTCAACCGCCCCATAAGGCGCCGCCGGATGGCGCTTCGCCCACGCCAGGGCAGCGTCCAGATCCTCCACATCGATCAGGTAAAAGCCGGCAAACTGCTCCTTGGTCTCGGCGAACGGGCCATCGAGCACACTGGTATTGCGCACCGTCGTCGCGGAGCCGATCGGCTTCAGGCCGCGATTGGATACGTATACGCCGGCCTCCTTCAGCGCCGCCGTATAGGCCATGTACGCCCCGTGGAAGTGCTTCGCATCCTCGCGCGGCATGGCCATCATCTTCTTCTCTTCGCAATACTGCATCAGCAGGAATTCCATAGTCATCTCCCTAATGTGGCGACGGGCACCATGCTCCGTCATGACAATGTCGTTCGGCGGGGCGCGATTTCGACATTTGCAAAATCAACATCATAAACCAGCACCAATCCATACCAAAGACCATACCATTTTTGCGCGAAGATAATATCCGCAAAATCAACGACTTAACCATCAATTTTGCGGCACGCACTAAACAGCCGCCATGTGCTGTACAATACCAGTTAAATACCTGTTGACAATCTGGTGTGGTCGCCCATATAGTGCCCCACAGCTCCTTAAATCCAATCCAATATGATCGAATTCCTCATCGGCGTGGACGGTGGCGGCAGCGGCACCCGCGTGCGGCTGGCGCGCGCAGACGGCACCCAGCTGGCGGAAGGCAGCGCCGGCCCATCCGGCCTGCTGCACGGCATCAAGAACGCCTGGGCTTCCGTGGAAGACGCGATGGCGCAAGCATTCGCCGCCGCCGGCATCCCCCAGCCGCCGCGCGCGAACATCGCCATCGGCCTGGGCCTGGCCGGCGTGCATAACCGCGAATGGGCCGCGAACTTCGTGACCGCCAATCCCGGCTACGCCGCCGTGGCGCTCGAAACGGACGCCTTCACCACCGTGCTGGGCGCGCACGAAGGCCGCCCCGGCGCCATAATTGCGCTCGGCACCGGCAGCGTGGGCGAAATCCTGAATGCGGACGGCACCCGTCATGAGGTCGGCGGCTGGGGCTTCCCGGCTGGCGACGAAGCCAGCGGCGCATGGATCGGATTGAAAGCCGTGAACCACATCCAGCAAGTGATCGATGGCCGCGTTCCGGCCAGCGACTTCGCCGGCGCCGTGATCGAAGCCTGCGGCGGTAACCGCAACGCGATCCAGGTCTGGCTGGCCAATGCCACGCAAACCGCCTACGCCCAGCTGGCCCGCATCGTCCTGCTGCATGCGGACACCAACCAGACCGCGCGCGGTTTCCTGCTCGAAGCGGGACAGCAGGTCGCGCTGATCGCCGATGCGCTGGACCCGTCGCGCACCCTGCCGATCGCCCTGTGCGGCGGCCTGGGTGAGCCGATGCGCCCTTACCTGCCTGCTGAACTGCTGCAAAGGCTCGTGGCGCCCAAGGGCGATTCCGCCGCTGGTGGCCTGCGACTGATCCAACAACATCTGAAGGAGTAGCCCGTGCTATCCCAGTTGAGCGATTTCCAGCCCGATCACGACAGCGACACCCCTCTGTACATGCAGCTGGCGAACAAGCTGTCCGACGGCATCGCCAGCGGCGACTGGCGCGCCAACGAAGCGCTGCCTTCGGAGCGCGTGCTGTCCGAGATGCTCAACATCTCGCGCGTGACGGCGCGCAAGGCGATCGACATGCTGTGCGACCGCGGCATGCTGACCCGCAAGCGCGGCTCGGGCACTTACATCACGCCCAAGCTGGAGCAGCCGCTGTCGCGCCTGACGAGCTTCTCGGAAGAGCTGCGCCAGCGCGGCTTCACCGCCGGTTCGCGCTGGCTGCAAAGAGAAATCGGCGTGGCCGCGCCGCTGGAACTGCTGTCGCTGGGCCTCTCGCCAAACATGCCGGTGGCGCGCCTGAAGCGCCTGCGCACGGCGGACGACGTGGTGATGGCGATCGAAACCTCGACCATCCCGGCCGCTTACATGCCCAACCCGCACAGCGTGACCGATTCGCTGTACGGCTACCTGGAAGCGAATGGCACGGTGCCGATGCGCGCGCTGCAGCATATCCGCGCCATCAACGCCAATACTGAACAAGCCCGGCTGGCGAACATCGCCCCCGGCACGGCCATGTTGCACATCACGCGCGTGAGCTATCTGGAAAACGGCGCAGCAGTGGAACTGACCCACTCCTTCTGCCGAAGTGATTATTATGAATTTGTAGCGGAGTCGCGTCGATGACCGAGTCAATCAAAGGCAATATCCTGACACCGTCCGGCTGGGTACACGGTGAGATCGCGTTCGGCGATCGCATCGCGAACATCAGCGGCAGCAATACCGATCCCCAGCAAAACAGCGAAGATTACATCCTCCCCGGCTTCATCGACCTGCACGTGCACGGCGGCGCCGGCAAGGATGTGATGGAAGGCGGCGACGCCGTCCATGCCATCGCCCGCATCCACGCCCGCCACGGCACCACCAGCATGCTGGCCACCACGATGACCGCGCCGCCGGAAGACATCGATGTCGCGCTGACCGCGATCGGCAAGGCCGTGAAGCAGCGCGGTACGAATGAAGCACGCGTGCTGGGCGCTCACCTGGAGGGTCCGTACATCAATTCGGGCAAGCTGGGTGCGCAGCCGAATTTCGCCCGCCCCGCCACGCTGGCCGAAGTGCAGCGCCTGGAAACGATGGCGCCGCTGAAGGTGATCACCGTGGCGCCGGAAATCGCCGGCCACCTGGAACTGGTGCGCGCCCTCGCCGACGAGGGCATGCGCGTGCAGATCGGCCACACGCTGGGCTCCTATGAGGAAGGCGTGGCTGCGCTGGATCATGGCGCGTCCGGCTTCACGCATCTGTTCAACGCGATGAGCCCCCTGCACCACCGCGAGCCGGGCATGGTCGGCGCCGCGCTGGCCCATGCCGAATACGCCGAGCTGATTCCGGACCTGCTGCACGTGCACCCGGGCGCCATCAAGACGGCGCTGCGCGCCATTCCGCGCCTGTACTGCGTGACCGATTCCACCGCCGCCACCGGCATGCCGGACGGCGAGTACATGCTGGGCCGCCATATCGTCCATAAATGCATGGGAGGCGTGCGCCTGCCCGATGGCACGCTGGCCGGCTCCACGCTCACGCTGGACCAGGCGCTGCGCAACCTGGTTGGCCTGGGGCTGGACCTGGCCGATGCGGCCAAGCGCGTGTCAACCAATGCCGCCGACTACCTCGGCATCGAAGAGCGCGGCCGCCTGCAGCCTGGCGCTTACGCCGACCTGGTCGTGATGGACCGGAACCTGAATCTGAAAGCCGTTTATATCGAAGGAGAACGTTGTGACCTCAATGATGCTTAAAGAAGCCCTGTCTTCCGCGGAGTGCGTCGCCGAACAGCTGGCGTACGATGCGGACCGCTATGCGGACCTGGGTCGTAAATTGAGGAGCACGTCCTTCTCGACCGCCCTCACCGTGGCGCGCGGCAGCTCGGACCACGCTTCCAATTACATCGCTTACCTGATCATGTCGCGCCTGGGGCGCGTGGTGGCATCGCTGCCGATGTCCCTGGTCACGCTGCACAAGTCGCCGCTGATCACGCGCGATACGCTGACCATTGCGGTTTCCCAGTCCGGCCAGAGCCCGGACGTGGTGGAACCGATCCGCTACTTCCGCGATGGCGGCGCCACGACCGTGGCCCTGGTCAACGACATCGATTCGCCGCTGGCGCAGGCCGCCGAATGGGCGATGCCGCTGCGCGCCGGCAAGGAGCAGAGCGTGGCCGCGACCAAGAGCTTCATCACGTCGCTGGTGGCCGGTGCGCGCATGGTCTCGGAATGGCAGAACGATCCCGAACTGAAGGCCGGCCTGGAGGCACTGCCCGAGGCCCTGCGCGTGGCCGGCAATGCCGACTGGAGCGCCGCGCTGGACGTACTGGCTCCTGCCAAGAACATCATGGTGGTCGGCCGCGGCATCAGCTTCCCGGTGGCGCTGGAATCCGCACTGAAGTTCAAGGAAACCTCGGCGCTGCAGGCGGAAGCGTTCAGCGGCGCGGAAATCAAGCACGGCCCGATGGCCCTGATCGAAGAAGGCTATCCGCTGCTGATCTTCGCTACCCGTGGTCCGACCCAGGCCGGCTTGCTGGCCCTGGCCGACGAGATGCGCGGCCGCGGCGCGCGCGTGCTGCTGGCGGCGCCGTCCGACGTGGCTTCGCGCGACCTGACCTTGCCTGTCGCTGCAACGCCGGACCTCGATCCTATCGTGGCGATCCAGGCCTTCTACGTGATGGCCGCCAAGCTGTCCGCGGCGCGCGGCCTGGACCCGGACCGTCCGCGTCACCTGCAAAAAGTCACCAAGACCAACTAAATCCCACTCGTCACATCGCGGCCATCAATGAAGATCAAGACCATGCTTGCTGCATTGATGGCCACCGCATCCCTCGCTTCGGCCGCGCCGGTCCAGAAGATAGAATTCTGGACCTTCAGCATGAAGCCCAAGTTCACGCCGTACTTCGAGGACCTGGTGCGGCGCTACGAGGCGTCGAATCCCGATGTCAAGCTCGAATGGGTCGACTTCCCCTGGGATATCATCCAGACCAAGCTGGTCACGCGCATCGTGGCCGGCACGCCGCCGGCGCTGGTCAATCTCAATGTCCCCTGGGCCGATGAATTCGCGCGCGACGGCCTGCTGCAGCCTGTGGACGCGCTGCTCGGCGGCTCAAGCTACCTGCCCGCCGCGCTGCAGGACCTGAACTTTGGCGGCAAGACTTATGGCTTCCCGCTGTACAGCAACGTCGCCGTCATCGCCTACAACCGCGAAATCTTTGCCGCCGCCGGCATTCCGCACGCGCCGCGCAACCTGGACGAACAACTGGCCTTCGCGCGCCAGATCGCCCAGCGCACCGGCAAGGCGGGCCTGTGCCCTGCGCTTGCCAAAGTGGATGGCCTGATGCTGCAGCAAGGCTTGCCCGTTATTGCCAACGGCCGCGCCGTCTTCAACTCGCCCGCGCACGTGGCCTTCATACGCAAGCTGGCGGACACTTACCGCGTCGGCGGCCTGCTGAAGGACAGCCTGTTCGCCGAAGATAACTTCCCGGCCGCGATCGATGCCTACAAGGGCGGCCGCCTGGGCATGCTGCTCGCGCCGCCGACCGCACTGAAACGCATCCAGTCCGATGCGCGGGATATCTACGCCATCACCGACGTCGCCCCCGCACCTCTCGGGCCGACCGGCATTGCCGACGGCGGGTGGCTGATCCACTTCGGCATCCCCGCCGGCGTGCCTGCGGCGCAGCTGCCTGGGATCGGCAAGTTCGCGCGCTTCCTGACCAGCGACGAGAATGCCCTCGCTTTCGCAAAGCAGGCCAGCGTGTTCCCCTCCGCCGCGCGCGCGTCCGCCAACCCGTTCTTCCTGTCCGTGCCGCCTGGCGCCGGCGCCGCCGAAAAAGCCGTCGCCGCCGGCGCAGTCTCGATGCCCCACGCGCGCACCA
>DASWYX010000428.1:0-14414 GCA_036404755.1 Pseudoduganella sp. | reverse complement strand
AGGGCGTCAAGGACTGGGCCGACCTGGCCAAGCCTGGCGTGGCCGTGATCATCCCGAACCCGAAAACTGCCGGCAATGGCCGCTACACCTACCTGGCCGCCTGGGGCTCGGTCGTGAAAAAAGGCGGTACCGAAGCACAGGCGCGCGAACTGGTCACCAAGATCTTCAAAAACGTGCCGATCCTGGACGCCGGCGGCCGCGCCGCCACCACCACCTTCACCCAGCGCCAGATCGGCGACGTGCTGGTGACCTTCGAGAACGAGGTGAACCTGGTGCGCGCCGAATTCGGCGACAACTTCGAAGTCGTGTACCCGTCCATCTCCGTGGTCGCCGAAAATCCGGTGGCCGTGGTGGACAAGGTGGTCGACAAGCGCGGCGTGCGCAAGGAAGCCACCGCTTACCTGAACTTCCTGTATTCGGACGCCGGCCAGGAAATCATCGCCAAGCACTACCTGCGCCCACGCTCTGAAGCGGTCTACAAGAAATATGCGGCCAGCTTCAAGCCGATCACGCTGTTCACGGTGGACGATGTATTCGGTGGCTGGCGCGCCGCGCAGAAGCGCCACTTCGACGATGGTGGCGAATTCGATAAGATCTACGCGACGAAATAAAGACACAAACGTGGAAAAAAGGGGCTGCGGCCCCTTTTTTTTCGTGCTCCTGTCGCGCTGAGGGCCGCAGCTAGACTAGAATTCACTTTAAGTCTATCATCCAAAGTTTGTTAAAAGTTTCCCGACGCTATGATCAAGAAAATCGCCGCCATCTTGCTGATGTCGACCTCCGCAGCCGTGCTTGCCGCGCCCTCGCTGGGCTCGCAGTCCGTGCTCGTCGTTGAGGATGAGACGGGCAAGGTCCTGGTCGAGAAAAACGCGAACGCCGTTGTTCCGATCGCCTCCCTGACCAAGTTGATGACCGCCATGGTCGTGCTCGATTCCAAGCTGGATATGGAAGAAGAGATCGCGATCGACCGCGAAGACGTAGACACCCTGAAGCACAGCACCTCCCGCGTGCCGGTGGGCGCCAGGTTCACCCGCGGCGAAATCCTGCAACTGGCGCTGATGTCTTCGGATAATCGCGCCGCCGCTTCCCTGTCCCGCACCTATCCGGGCGGCCCGACTGCCTTCAAGGCCGCCGTGCAGGCCAAGATCAAGGCGCTGGGCATGACCAGCACCACCATCGAAGAGCCGACCGGCCTGTCGCCGCACAACACGTCGACCGCCGCCGACCTGGTGAAAATGGCCACCGCCGCCGGCAATTATCCCGAGATTCGCCGCATCACCACCGACAAGGCGGAAGTCATCAAGGTCAAGGGTCGCGACGTCGAATACCACAACACCAACCGCCTTGTTGGCGCCAAGGGCTGGGATATCGGCCTGTCCAAGACCGGCTACACCGAGGAAGCGGGCCGCTGCCTGATCATGCGCATCACCTCCGCCGGCCGCAATGCGACCGTCGTGCTGCTGAACGCCAAGGCCAATTCCGCCCGCCTGATGGACGCGCTGAACATCCGCCGCATGATTTCCGGCGACGACAACCAGCCGAAGGTGATGAAGGCCTCCAACGGCCGTAAAAAGGCGCCGAGCGCGTCCAAGCCGCACCGCCGCCGCGCCGCATAATAGCTGGCACGTTCCGGCCCCGAAGGGGCTGTAGGGCGGATCATTGATCCGCCGTCTACGCTCCGCCAATCAACTCCCGCAAGCCGCTCGCCCGGTGCGTACGCTGGGCAATCGCCTCCGGCAAAACGCCCCCATTCGGCGTCACCAGTGTAAAGAACTCGCGCGCCCGCGTGATGCCGGTATAGATCAACTCCCGCGCCATCACGCTGCTCGCCTCGCGCGGCAGCACCAGCGCCGTATGCCGGAACTCCGAGCCCTGCGACTTGTGCACGGTCATGGCGAACGCCGTCTCCACATTGCGCAGGCGGGTCGCCAGCACGCTGCGCACGGCTTCCCCGTCCGAGAAATACACGCGCAACGAGCCCGGACGCTCCGGGTCACCCAGCGTCAGTCCGATATCGCCGTTATAAACGCCGGTAGCGTAATCGTTGCGCGTGACCATGACCGGCCGCCCTACGTACCACTCGCCGCGGCGGCGAATCAGCCTTGCCGCCTCCAGCCGCAGCGCAATCGACTCATTGAGGCCGGACACGCCCCACTCCCCCTCGCGCACCGCGCACAGCAGGCGGAAAGCCTCGAAGGCGCGCAGCACCTCGGCCACCCAGTCTTCATGCGCCTGTCCCGCGCGCGGGCCGGCTTTCACGAGGTTCAGGTAGGCGCGGTAGCCGCCCTCCGCGCCGGCGCGGCCATCGACGGCTAGGCGCAGCACGTCCTCCTGCTGCGCGCCGTCGGTCCACAGCACCTGCCCGCTCGCATCGCCGCGCAGCGCTGCGCGTGCGGCTTCGATATCGCCGATGTTCACGGCTGTCGCCAGCTGGCCGATCGGGCCGCCGAAGCGGCGGCTCTGGCGCAGCATGACGGTCTGCTGCGACAGCGCACCGAGGTCCCCGTGGTAGTCGGGCGGGATGTGCTGGCCGGTGGACGCCTCCACATAGGCCAGCGTTGACTGGCTGTAGCCGCCGCGCTGGGCGTTGTAACACAGGTCGCCCAGCACCGCGCCCGCTTCGACGGACGCCAGCTGGTCCTTGTCCCCCAAGAGGATCAGGCGCGCATTTTCGGGCAGCGCATCCAGCAGCGCCGCCATCATCTCCAGGTGGACCATCGAGGCTTCATCGACGATCAGCACGTCCACATCGAGCGGATTGCCGGCGTTGTGCTGGAAGCTGCGCGTGTCGGGACGTGCGCCCAGGAGGCTGTGCAGGGTGCGCGCGCCGCCCATGCGCGCGGCCAGTTCGCGCAGCGGCAGCTGTTCGCCGACCTTGCCGGAGAGCTGGTCCAGCGCGTGGTCGATCGACTGCTTCAGGCGCGCAGCGGCCTTGCCGGTTGGCGCGGCGAGGGCCACGCGCAGGTTGCCGGCCGCTTCCCCCTGCATGGCGAACAGCAGCGCGAGCAGGCGCGCGACGGTGTATGTCTTGCCCGTACCCGGGCCGCCGGTGATCACGGCCAGCTTGCCACGCAGGGCGATGGCGCAGGCGATTTTCTGCCAGTCGGCGCCGCCTTCCCTTGGCGCGTGGTCGAACAATATGTCCAGCCAGGCTCTCGCCGCCGCCGTATCGGGCGTGGCGCCCTCCCCGGCCCTGGTGCGCTGGCGGACGGCGTCGGCCACCACGTTTTCGTCGCGCCAGTAGCGGCGCAGGTAGAGGCGGTTTGCCGCCAGAACGAGGGGCTGGCCATCGTCTCTTGCGCCGGCGCCGCGCACCTGCCGGCAGGCGTGCAACTGGCGGCTCCATTCCTGTGCACTGGCCGGCAGCTCGCCGGCGGCGTCGCGCAGGGCTGACCATTCCTCGTCGGTCCAGCCCAGCATCGCCGACGGGTCGGCGAGGTCTTCCAGCAGCAGGCAGCTGTGACCCCGGCCCTCCAGCTCCGAGAGCAGCAGGCAGGCCAGCATCGGCGGCGTTTGCCCCGCGTCCAAGGCGGCGCGGTCGTCGAGGGAGGCGATGAAGCGGGCGAAGGCGGGGGCCAGGCGGCGCATCTTGCCGGCGGCGGTCAGCGCGTCGGCCTGGGCGAGCAGTGGGTGTTCAATCATCATGGTCAAGTTCCGGCTGGCCGGACTCCTGCAGCAAGTCGTCGAGGCCATCGAGCAGCGCGGGCTCGGGCGGCAGCAGGTAGCAGCCGTGCGTGCTTTCGTTGGCCACGCCGCGCAGGAAGAAGAAAATCGCGCCGCCCAGGTGCAATGAAGGATCATACGCATCGCCCAGCCGCGCGCGCAGCAGGCGGTGCAGGGCCAGCATATAGATGGCGCCCTGCACGTCGTAGCGATGCTCCGCCATGCCGTGCGCCAGCGCCGACCTGTGATACGAAGCGTCGGACCCGCCCAGGGTATTCGACTTGTAGTCCAGCACCCAGTAGCGTCCCTCGTGCTCGAACACCAGGTCGCTGAAACCTTTCAGCATGCCGTGCAGCTGGCGTTCCGGCAGTGCGGGACGCGCCATGCCATCCAGCAGATGCTCGCGGCACAGGCGGTCCAGCGCGCCCGTACCCAGGCGCTCGCTGGGGAACCAGAACTCCATCTCCGGCAGCACATGGCCGATAAGGTCCAGCGACGCGCCCAGCGGCGGCAGCACGGTGGTGGATATCTCGCGCACCCAGGCAATCGTATCCTCCTGCCGGTGCGCCCAACCGGCGCGCTCGATGCGGCGCGTGATGCGCTGCTCGAAGGAGGCATCGTGGACGCTGCCGAAGCCCTCCTGCCCCAGCCACTCCAGCTGCTCGTGCAGGAAGTTGCCGGGCACGGAACCGCGCGGGAAACGGTGCCAGGGCGCGTCCTCGATGCGCATCGGCGAGGCCGGGGCATCCTCGGCCTCCAGCAGCTTCTCCTCCCCAGCATCGCGCGGCACAGGCGGCGCATCGGAGGCGAATACGCCCGGCGCCGCCGCGACGCCGCTGGTGCGCCGCACCAGCGAAGTAAAACTGCCCACCGCCCAGTCGCGCTCGAAGTCCGCGTCGAAGATGCGCGGCGGCGGCAATGGCGTCAGTTGCTCGACCCGGTTCAGCATCGTCACATGCTGCGCCGCGCCCAGCGTGGTAATGCCGATTGCGCCGCACTCGCCGCGCAATTCCTGCCAGCGCTCAAGCAGCTGCCCGGAAGGCGTGGGTTCGCCGCCCGTCAGCAGGTAGCCCAGCGCCGAATCGTGCAGCGTGTTCTCGCCCGACTTGCGGGCCGGCAGCGCCGCCACGCCCAGCCACAGGAAATGGCGGGCGCGGGTCAGCGCCACATAGAGCAGGCGCAGGTCTTCCTCGATGCGCGCAGCTTCGGCGGCCGCCTGCGCCTCGTCGGATAGCGTCATGTCGATCTGGCGCTTGCCTTCCTCGTCCGTGTATTCGAAGAAGCTGCGATTGCGCTTGTCCACCTTGCGCGCCGTGACGGCAAACGGCAGGTAGACCAGGGGATATTCCAGGCCCTTCGACTTGTGCACCGTGACGACCTTCACCAGTTCCGCATCCGATTCCAGCCGCAGCACGCGTTCCTCGCCGCTGTCCGTCTCGTTCTCGATCTGCTCCGCCAGCCAGCGGATCAGCGCCTGCTCGCCATCGAGCTGGCGGCTGGCCGACTGCAGCAGTTCAGCCAAGTGCAGCAGATTGGTCAGGCGGCGCTCACCGCCCGCCTCGGCCAGCAGCGCGGCCGGCAGGCCCAGTTCGTGGATGAAGCGGCGCAGCATGGCCAGCACGCCCTGGCGCTGCCAGACCACGTGCAGGGACTTCAGCTGCTCCACGCGCCGCTCCCACGCCAGTTCGTCGGACGAGAATTGCGCCAGCTCGGCCAGCGGCAGGTTGGCCGTGCGGGTGGCGAAGGCGGCGCGGGCCAGGCCGCCGTCCAGCGGATTGGCGAGCGCAGACAGCCAGCGCAGCACGTCCGCCGCTTCCGGGCTGGCCAGCACGGAATCCTTGTCGGATAAATACACGCTCGGCACGCCGCGCCGCTGCAGCGCCTTGCGCACGGCAGCCGCTTCACGGCGGTCGCGCACGAGGATGGCGATATCGGCCGGCTGCAGGCGCTTGAAGCCCTTCGGTCCCGCGAAGCCCGCAGCTTCGTCGTTCAGCAGGCCGACGATATGCTCGGCGCAGTGCTGGGCGAAGAAATCGCGGTAGCCGTCTGCGCTCAGTTCCTCGGCCGTGCAGGACACGGTCAGCGCCTGCAGCTCGCCTTCCACGCCGACCAGCACCTCGGCGCGTCCCTTGGCGTCGACCGCGTCGAAGGGCAGCGGATTGCCGTCGCCATTGCGGAAGCGGAAGGCGCCGCGCGCGAAACCGCTGCCGTCGTTGGCCAGGCTTTCGGCGTGCAGGAAGATGCGGTTCACCGCATGCACGACTTGTGTGGTGGAGCGATAGTTCGTGCCCAGCTGATAGTGGCGGCCGTGGGTTGCGCGGCGGGCGGACAGGTAACTGTGAATGTCCGCGCCGCGGAAACCGTAGATCGACTGCTTCGGGTCGCCGATCAGGAACAGGCCCAGCTCGCGGTTGTTCTCCGCCACGCGGTACAGCAGATTGAAGATCTCGTACTGGCTGGGCGCCGTATCCTGGAATTCGTCCACCAGCGCGACCGGATATTGATCGGTGATGCGCTTGCGCAGCGCGGCGCCGTTGGAGCCTTGCAGCGCGAGGCGCAGGCGCTCCAGCATGTCGGCAAAGCCGAACTGGCGCTTCTGGCGCTTCAATTCTTCCATGCGGCGCGCGATGGTCGCGGCGGCATGTTTGTACAAAGCGTGGCTCAGGGGCTGGATTTGGGCCAGCGCTTCGGACAGCGGCGCGATCGCGTCGAAATCGGCGGGGATGGCGGGCGTGAAGCCTTTGGCGCAGGCGTCGGCGATGCCTTCCGCCGTCAGGCGGCGCCAGGCGGTGTCGTTCAGCGCCGGCTGTACCTGCGCCGGGTCGCCCGCCCAGTCGCGCAAGGCCTGGAACCATTTCGACACGCTCTCGGGCTTCATTTTCGCGCCGTGGAAGCACTTCGGCTGGGCTTCCCGGTGCGAAACGATCCATTGCTCCATGCGGTCCGCGCGCCCGGCCCAGCCTTGCTTCAGCCCTGCCAGCACGGCCTGCTGCTCGCGTTGCACGCGGCCGATCAGCTGCGCCAGCGGTTCGGGTGCGGCGCCCTGCGCGGACTCGGGCCGGCGCGCCAGGTCGCGCACGCTGCGTTCCAGTGCATGCACGTCGCGCCAGACGCCAAGCAAGGCATTCAGCGCGGACTCGGGCAGTGGATAGACTTGCTGGCGCCAGTAGTCGTGGGCGGCGTCCTCGAACAGCGCGGCTTCATCGCTGACCAGCTCTTCGTCGAACAGGCTGCCGCTGTCGAAGGCGTGTTCGCGCAGCATGCGCTGGCACCAGGCGTCGATGGTGAAGATCGCCGCTTCGTCCATCGTTTCGGCGGCGAGCATCAGGCGGTGGGCGGCTTGCAGGCGTTCGCTCTGGCCAGGGTAGTCTTCCAGCAGGGCGTCCAGGTACGGGTCGGGCTCGTCGCCGTGGCCGCGGAAATAGGCTGCCGCTTCGACAAGACGCTCCCGCACGCGGTTGGATAGCTCGCGCGTGGCGGCGCGGGTGAAGGTCATCACCAGGATTTCGCTTGGCAGCAGCGGACGCAGGTAGCCATGGTCGCCGCCGTGGCCCAGCACCAGCCGCACGTAGAGGGCGGCAATGGTCCAGGTTTTGCCGGTGCCGGCGCTGGCTTCGATCAGGCGCGAGCCGTGCAGCGGGAAGGTCAATGGTTTGAGCTGCTGGGTCATTGTTCTTCCTCGCCTTCGATTGGCGCGACCGTGATGCTGTTGGCCAGCCAGTCGGCCAGCGGCTGGTACAGCGCTCGGCTTACGTCTTCGTGGTCGGGTTCTTCGCGCAGGGCGGCATATTCGGGCCACAGGCGGGCCAGGCACAGATCCTCGACTTCGCCGCTCAGCTCAAAGCCGCCGTCGTAGACGGGGCGCGGGTCGTGGCCTGCGACCAGGGCGAGTGCGGTCTTGCAGGCCGTGGGCAGCGGGCGGTTCATGCCGTCGCGCCAGATGCGCACCAGGTCTTCCAGCGTCTGATGCGCTTCCTGCTGGGCGAGCGGGGACATGATGACGATGGCGTCACGCGCGACAAGGAAGCCGGTTACCGGGTGGCCTTGCGCGGCGGCGCCCAGTTGGCGCAGCCACATCGGAATCAGCTTGTCGCCTCTGACGGCCCCACCCTTTTCCAGCACCTTGGACGACATTTGCAGCAGCCAGGCGGTGTCGGTTTCGCCGCTGCGCAGCTGGTCGATCCAGTCTTCCAGCGTTATGCCGGCCAGCGGCAGGTGCAATGCGAGCTTGGGCGCGATATTGCGATATTGGGTGCACAGGGTGAGCCAGGCCGTTCGCACCGGGACCAGCGCTTCGACCAGTTCATCGCGCTTGCGCTCGCCGATCAGGCCAATCGGCAGCAGGCCTTCGCGCTGCAGCTTTTCTGCGCGCGCTGCCAGGCCGGGCCTTACCTCGTCCAGCGACTCCTGCTCGCCGCTGTCGTCCAGCATGGCGTCTTCCAGCTGGTAGCGGTCCAGGCCATCCAGGGCGAAGGGCTCTTCGTCTTCGCCGACCATGGCCGCGTCGCCGAAGATCACGCCCAGGCGCTGGCGGAAGAAGTATTTGACCGGCTGGCGCAGGAAGGCGGCGAGCATGGACAGCTTGAGGCGGAAGCCTTCTTCGAGCTCGTATGGCGGGAGCTCATTTGCCGGCGTATGGCCTTCATGCGTGGCGTGCAAGCCGTGGGACGCCGCGGCGACGGGTGCGGTGGGGGGCGGGGCGGCGGCGGTGGTGGCGTGGGCGGCGCGCCATTCGGCGGCGTAGGTCAGGAGGCCGCCCTGTTCGAAGTAGCGGCGGCTGAAGGGTTGCAGGGCGTGTTCGGTGGTGCGGGCGGACAGGTCGAGCGCCCAGCCGGCGCGCAGGTAATCGCACAGCTGCGAGACCAGCACGGACGGCGGCTGCTCGCTGTTGTCGCGCACATTGCGTCCGACCCAGCTGATATACAGCTTGTCGCGCGCCGCCAGCACGGCTTCGAGCATCAGATAGCGGTCGTCGTCGCGGCGCGAGCGGTCGCCGGGACGCGCCATGCCCGGCAGAGCCAGCAAGTCGAAATCGGCGCGCGAGGCGCGGCGCGGGAAATCGCCATCGTTCATGCCCAGCAGGCAGACCACGCGGAACGGCACCGCGCGCATCGGCATCAGCGTACAGAACGTCACGCCGCCGGACACGAACTGGTGCTCCAGCGAAGGCTCGTCCAGCGCGCCCAGCCAGGCCTCGCGCAGCACGGCCAGCGGCACTTCCTCGTCAAAGCCTGCGCCCTCGCAGGTTTCCAGCCACTTATTCAGCGTGTCGTTCAACTGGTTCAGCGTCAGACGATCGCCCTCCTCCTTCGCGTCGAAGAAGGACGACAGCAGCAGGCGCGCCTGCTCTGCCCAGGCGGCAGGCGTGCGGGGAACCGACAATTGCGCGCGCCAGTAGAGCAACGCCTCGATCAGCTGCGCCAGCGACCCGGCGAGCGCCGCATCGAGGCCGCCCACTTCGCCATAAGGTTCAATGCCATCAAAGCTGGCGCCGTTGCCGCTGGCATAGCCAAGCAGCATGCGGCGGATGCCGAAGATCCAGGCGTTCTGCTCGCCGGCCGGCGCCAGTCCGAGCCCCGCGCGGTGTTCGCGGTCCAGGCCCCAGCGCACGCCGGCTCCCTCGATCCACAGACCCAACGTCGGCAGGTCGTCCACGGTCAGCCCGAAGCGCGCCGCCAGCGCCGGCACATCCAGCAGGTCGCGCACTTCGCTCTGGCGGCAGCGCTGCTGCGGCAGGCGCAACAGCCATTCCAGCGCCACCAGCAGAGGATTCACGCTGCGGTCGTTCACATCGCCGATTTCAAATGGAATATGGCGCGGATCATTGCGGCGGTGCTGGCCGAACACGGCGTGGATGGCGGCGGTGAAGACGTCGATATCCGGCACCATCACCACCACATCGCGCGGACGCAGCGAAGGATCGGCGGCGAACATGGCCAGCAACTGGTCGTGCAGGACCTCGACTTCGCGCTGCACGCTATGCGCGATATGGAATTCGATGGAGCGGTCGCCCGCATCGGGTGGCGCCTCTCCGCGTGCGGCCGGATGCTCGGACAATGGCAGCAGTTCGCGCACGGCCGCCTGCAACTGGCCAAGCAAGGTATCGCCCTCGCCATCGCTGAACAAGTCCACGCGCAGGTTATCGCTGCGGCCCGCACCGGCGGACGCTTCGTCGAATTCGTCGAGCATGCGGATGTAGTCGCGGCCCTGGCGTCCCCAGCCCGCCAGCAGCGGATTGCTGTGGGCATGCAATTCCTCCAGCGGAATCGCGCCCAGGTCCACACCCTTGCGCAGGGACTGACGGCGGTGCGCGGCGCGCAGCAGGTCGCGGCCTTCGATGATGTCGCCCCAGTAGTATTTGCAGGGATTCGGCACGGCCAGCACCACCTGCGTGAAGCGGGCCAGCGTGGCCAGTGCCTGCAAGGTCTGATACGGCAGCGCGGACACGCCGAACAGCACAATGCGGCGCGGCAGGCGTCCCAGCGGCTGCGCGCCCGCTTCGACTGCGCGCACGAAGGCCTGGTGGACGCTTGCGCGACCCAGTTCGCGTTCGTGTTCCGGCACGCTGTCGATCACGGCGCGCCACAGGGCGGCCTGCCAGCGCTGGTCCGGCGCCAGCGCCACCGTTTCTCCGCGCGCGCTGCGCAACTGGTCGCGGCCGGCGGCCCAGTCGTCCAGCCAGTCGGCGCGGTACACCTGATACTGGTCGTACAGGTCGGCCAGGCGCTCGGCCAGCTGCAGCCGGCGCTCAGGGTCGCCGTCACCCAGAAAGTGGCGCAGCGGTGCGAATACTTCGTCGTTGAGCAGCGTGGACAGCAGGCGCATCAGGCGCCAGGTCAGCGGGGATTTGTCGAAGGCCGATATGGGCGGGACCTGCTCGCGGCCGAGCATGCCGCGGTAGGCGTCCCACAGGAAACGCGCGGGCAGCGCTACGCGCGTCGCGGCGCAGATGCCCGTTTCCTCGGCCAGCGCAATCTTCAGCCATTCGGCCACACCGTTCGATTGCACCAGGATGATTTCCGGTTCCAGCGGGTCCAGCGGATGGCTGCGCAGCCATTCAAATACGGCCGCACGCAGTTGTTCCAGCTGGTTGCCGTGCAGGATCAGGAGGCCGGGGGTTATCGTCATCGAATTGCGGGTCGGTGGCAGGAGGAGACATTATAAGCGGAGCATACAGCGGCGCATCACCCGGGGACGTTCGCATTCATCTCCGCAGCAATGTGCTCCTTAAGCCTATCGAGCAGCGGCTGCATGCGCGCCACGATATCCCGCGCGCGCCCCACATCATCCTCAGGCTTCAGGTGCTCAAGCTGCAAGCACAGCTCCGCAAAACTCATCGCGCCCACCGCGCGCGCGGAAGACTTAATGCGGTGCCCCAATTCGGACAGCCGCTTCATATCGCCCTGCTCCAGCGCCACGCGCACTTCCACCAGCCCGTCGCGCGCCGAATCGAGGAACATATTCGCGTACTTGCGCATCTTTTCAGGCTTGTTGCCGAAGGTTTGCGCCAGCGCGCGCATGTCCAGCAGCTCGGACGAGCCGTTGGCAGCGGCAGGCTCCGTAGCTGCCGGTGCGGGTGCGGGTGCGGGCGCGGACGCGGGTGCGGCTGCCGCCGCGGACGAAGGCGCCGACGCGCCCCCCGCGCTGCTGCGCACCTGCGTCACGCGTCCCTCCGCCGCCCGCTGGCTCATCCACTTGGCCAGCACCGAGAACAGCAGATTCGGCGCAATCGGCTTGGTCACGAATTCGTCCATGCCCGCTGCCAGGCAGCGCGCCTGGTCTTCGCGGCCCGCATTCGCCGTCATGGCAATCACCAGCGTGCCGGACAGCTTCGGATGCGCGCGGATGATGCGCGTGGCCTCGTAACCATCCATCACCGGCATTTGCACGTCCATCAGCACGCAATCGAAGTGCTCCTTCAGCAGCAGGTCGATGGCTTCCTTGCCGTTGTTGGCGACCACCACGGTGGCGCCTGCGTCTTCCAGCAACTCCTGGCCCACCTGCTGGCTGAAGATATTGTCCTCCACCAGCAGGATGGAGGCGCCGTGGATGGATGCCAGCACGTCGGGCTGGATGGCATTGGTGTCCGTCGCTTGCAGCAGGTGCGTGCCCTTCATCAGGCGCGCCGTGAACCAGAAGGTCGAACCGTGACCCGGCTCGCTGTCCACGCCCACGGCGCCGCCCATCAGCTCCGCCAGCTGCTTGCTGATCACCAGGCCAAGACCGGTGCCGCCGTAGCGGCGCGTGGTCGACGTGTCGGCCTGGTGGAAGGACTGGAACAGGTTCGCCACCTGGGCCGGCGTCATGCCGATGCCGTTGTCCTGCACCTCGAAGCGCACGACGGTCGTATTGTCGCGGTCTTCCACCGGACGCGCGCGGATGAAGATGCGGCCGTTTTCCGAGAACTTGATGGCGTTGCTGACAAAGTTCAGCAGCACCTGCTCCAGGCGCAGCGGATCGCCGCGCAACTGGTGCGACAGGCCGGGCCAGATTTCGAACACCAGTTCCAGGTCCTTGCGCGCGGCGGCGTCGCCCAGCTGGTTCGAGATATTCGTGAGCAGCGATTCGAGCGCGAAGTCCAGCACTTCCAGATCCAGCTTGCCCGCCTCGATCTTGGAAAAATCGAGAATGTCGTTGATGATGCCCAGCAGGTGCTGGCCGGAGTGGTAGATCTTCTGCAGGTAATCCTTCTGCTTCGGATTGGTCACGGACTTCAGCGCCAGGTGGGCCATGCCGATCACGGAATTCATCGGCGTGCGGATCTCGTGGCTCATATTGGACAGGAAATCGCTCTTGGCCTGGTTGGCCGCCTGCGCCTGTTCCTTCAGCTTGTGCAGCTCGGTCACGTCGGTGGACAGGGCGATGACGACGGCCGTGTCCTTGTCCAGGTGCACCGGCGCCTTGACGGTCCACAAGTGGTGCACCACGCCGTCCTTGTCGGTGTACTTGTCTTCGCCGGAGCGGCGCACGCCATCGGCCAGCACGGCGCGATCCTCGCTCCAGGCTTCATCGGCGGCCGCCGCCGGCATAACCTCGCGATCGAACTTGCCGACGATTTCCTCGGCCGGGCGGCCGATCACTTCCGCCATCTTCGCGTTGGCGTAGATGAAGCGGCGGTCCTGGTCCTTCATGTAGACGTGGGCGTCGACGTTATCCAGCACGCTGTCCAGCAGGCGGCGCTGCTCTAGCGCATTGCGGCGCTGCGAATACAGCGAGAAGAAGTAGCTGTAAATGAGCATAGTGCCCATGAAACCGGTAGCAAAGGCCACCAGCGGCAACCAGCGGTCAAAGCCGGTGATCATCGCATCCTTGCGGGCGTAGAACTGGGCCTTCCACAGGCTGCCGTTGAAATCGATGGGCAGCACGACCATGAAGTAATCATCGGGATCGCCCGGCAGCGCGGCCGGCTTGTCGATCGAGCCGTTATCGTTGAACAGCAGCCGGTCGTCCTTCTCGATCTGCAGGCGGCGCTTTTCCGGATCGGTAGACGAATCCGAGTACAGGATCATGTGCACCTGGCGGTCGGCCATTTCGTCGATGGCGCCCTGCACCAGCTTGGCGACGGCAAAGCCGATACCCACCGAGCCGATATACGCGGCGCGGCGGCTGGACACGTCGTTGACCGGCATGCCGCGCTTGTACACCGGCAGGCGCATGCCCAGCCCGATATGCGGCTGCGGATTCTGCACGATCACCGGCTGGCCGGAAGCGCTGATCTGGCCCGTGTCGCGCGACAGTTGCATGGCGCGGTCGATATTCGGATTGGCCGTGATATCCACGCCGAATTTCTCCATCAGCATACCCATAGGTTCCAGGTAGACCAGTGGCGAGTAATGTGCGCGCTTGCCGCCCGGTTTGATGTCAAATTTGGGATAGCCCTCGGGCGTGAGGCTGGTATCGGCGCGCACGCTGGCCACGAAGGCGGCGCGTTCGGCGTCCGTCACGTAGGGCGCGTAGTTGATGGCTTCCAACGCGGGGAAGTGCTGTGTGACGTTCAGGCTGTTTACGTACTGGCGGAATTGCAGGCGACTCAGCTTGTCCGTGGTCTGGAACAGCGCAACGAGGCCGCGCACTACGTCCGAGTAGGATTTCACGCGGGCGGAAATGCTGTACTGCGTGGCGCGCGTGAGGTTATCGAAGCGCAGCTGCGCGTCGTCCTCTTCGCTATTGGCTGCCGCCGCGTAGAAGGTCATGCCCATGATCAGGGCCAGCGACAAGCCTACACCCCACAGCAGCGAGCGGGTCGACATCAAGCCCTTACTTAAGTCCCCAAATGTTCGCATCAGGAAAAATTGAATTGATATTGCATTGCAGCAGCATACTATCAAAGCGGCCGGGAACGGAACCACTTCAGCCTTCCTCACTCCAAAGTTGAGCAGGAGGGCAAAATCATGCGAGCCAGAACCCCTATATTACCGGCAAGTGGACGCGGCCGGTATGCTCTTTGCGCTGCGGCATTTTCTCTGTTGACATGCGGTAGTTTTGCGGCGCCGACCGACCATCAGGAGCTGGATGCGACGCTGGAGGCGCCGTTTTCCGCGCCGGGCGCCGGTTCGCGGACTATCACCATGCACTTTACGTGGCCTGGCAGGGGGGGTGCTGCTGTCGCGTGGACGCTGGAATTGCGTTTCCCCGACGGCCGGCTGGCCAGGCGCTGGCGCGGCACGACTTCGCTTGCCGGGGCCGCCGCCAGCGCGGCCTTGCGGTGGACGGCGCCGCGGGGACTGCCGGCGGGGGTCTATACGCTCAGG
>DASWYX010000427.1:0-20188 GCA_036404755.1 Pseudoduganella sp. | reverse complement strand
TTGGCGATGGTCTCGAAGGACGACTGGTCGGTGAAGAAGCCGGCGGCGACCAGCTTGCTCTTGCGGCAGGCTTCGATGCTGTAGGCCGCGACCTGGGCGCGGTACTCTGGATCGATGGCGTCCGTGCTCTTGCTGAAGGTGCTCGAAGCCTTGAAGGCCTGCTTGTCCGGCGTCGGCATGAACTCCGGATTTTCCGGCGCCAGGCGCGCCAGTTCCTCGGCGCGGCGCACAGCCTTTTCCAGCGACTTGTCGTCGAATTCATTGACGATGGCCGTGCCCTGCTTCTTGCCGAAGGCAACCTGCACCTGCAGCTGGGTGTTTTCCACCAGGCCCGCGGTGGACACCGCATTGCGCGCATAGCGGATATTGCCGGTGCGGGCGCCATTGATGGTCACGGTGCATTCATCGGCTTTCGACAGGGACATCACCTTGTCCGTGATGCGCCGCGTTTCTTCCTGATTCAGAATCTTCATCGTCTATCCCCTCAGCCGATCTTGCGTGCAGTGTTGATCACGTTGATGCCGTTGAAGCGCGAGGTCGAGGAACCGTGGGACACGGCGCTCACCTGCATCGGCTGGCCCTTGCCGTCGAAGAAGGAGCCGCCCATGCGCCAGTCGCGCGCGTCGCACATCGCCGTGCAAGCGTTCCAGAACTCCTGGGTATTGGACTGGTAAGCCACGTCCTCCAGCATCTGGCCGATCTTGCCGTCCTTGATTTCGTAGAACAGCTGGCCGCCGAACTGGAAGTTGTAGCGCTGCTGGTCGATCGAGAACGAACCGGCGCCGACGATGTAGATGCCCTTCTTCACATCCTTCACCAGTTCGTCCGGCGTGACCTGCTTTTTGTCCGGCTTGAGGGAGACATTCGGCATGCGCTGGAACTGCACATTGGACCAGGAGTCCGCATACGAGCAGCCATGGGACGCGGCCTCGCCGATCATTGCCGCCTGGTCGCGCGTGGCCTGGTAGTTGACGAGGATGCCGTCCTTGATGATGTCCCAGCGCTTGCACTGCACGCCTTCATCGTCATAGCCGACGGCGCCCAGCGAGCCTTGCGTGACCTTGTCGGCCTCGATGTTCACCAGGTCCGAACCGTACTTGAATTTCTTCGACTGCTGCTTGTCCAGCGTGGCAAAGGAGGTGCCGGCGAAGTTCGCCTCGTAGCCCAGCACGCGGTCCAGCTCCGTCGGGTGGCCCACGGATTCGTGGATGGTCAGCCACATATGCTCCGGCGACAGCACCAGGTCATACTTGCCCGGTTCGACCGACTTGGCGGCCAGCTTCTCCTTCGCCTGGCGGCCCGCGACGCGCGCATCCTCAATCAGGTCATAGGAATTGCGGTATAGCGTGGCGACGCCGCCGGCGGCCTTGATCTTGTCTTCCTTGCGGCCGTCCAGGTATTCAAAGCCCATGCCGACCGGCGTACCGAGGTCGCTGCGGCTGCGGAACTTGCCGGTGGCCTTGTCTACCGCGGTGGCCTGGAACGGGACCCACAGGCGGTGCAGGTCCTGGTCGATGTAGGAGCCGTCGGTGGAAGCGAAGTACTTCTGCTGGTTCACCTGGAACAGCAGCGATTGCATGAAGGACGCGCCGGCATCCATGCCGGCCTTGTTGGCGGCGATCAGCAGGTCGGCCTTTTCCTTGATCGGCACCACGCGCCAGTCCTTCTTGATCGGCGTGGCCCACGACACTTCACCCACGCCCGGCGTAGGCGCCAGGCGCACCGGCTCGAGCTGCAGCCTGGCGTTGGCCTTGGCGATGGCTACGGCCTGGCGGGCCGCTGCGGCGACATCGTCCGGCGACATGCTGCTGGTGGCGGCGAAACCGTAAGCGCCGTTGGCGATCACGCGCACGCCCACACCGGCCGATTCCGTGTTGGTCACGTTCTCGATATTCAGGTCGCGGGTGGTGATGAACTGATTCAGGTAGCGGCCGATGCGTACGTCGCAGTAGCTGGCGCCGGCCTGGGTGGCGGCGGTCAGCGCGGTATCGGCCAGCATCTTCTTGAATTTCGTGTCTGCGGGCTTGATCAGCTCTTCGGCCGCGATGGCGCGGCCAAAGGGCATCATCACGGCGGCCATTGCGCCACCGCTCATATTGAGGAATGCACGACGATCCATAGTCTCTCCAGGATTTTTTTAAAGTTCGGACAGGCTTGCAAGGTCGAGATCGTACGCAATTTTTATGCCACTGTGTGGACGATCGATGTGGCTGCGCAGCAGAGGAAAACGGGTGAAGAATGTGTCCGCGAAGTGTCCGCCTGGCGTCCGCGCGGACACTTGACCGGCGCCCGCGCTTGCACCATCATCTGCGGCACTAACCCACCAGGAGACCCCGTATGAAACGACTTATCCTCGCAGGCTTGATGGCAGTGTCCACCGTCGTCTCCGGCGCCGCCGTGGCGGACGACGCGTTGAAGGCGGCCATCGCCAGTCCGGCGCGCTCGCCGGCCAATACGCCGCGCGATGTCTACCGCCATCCATACGAGACGCTGACCTTCTTCGGCATCAAGCCGAATATGACCGTGATCGAGCTGTCGCCGGGCGGCGGCTGGTACACCGAGATCCTCGGCCCCTACCTGAAGGACCACGGCAAGCTGATTGCCGCGGGCTCTTCGCCGGAATCGAAAGATGAACGCATCCGCGCTTCCGCTTCGCGCTTCCAGGAAAAGCTGAACGCGAACCCGGGGACCGCCAAGGTCCACCTGGCCGCCTTCGAACCAGGCAACGCGGTCTACAACTTCGGTCCCAAGGGCAGCGCGGACATGGTGCTCACCTTCCGCAACATCCATAACTGGATCGGCACCGGTGACGAAAACATGAAGAACCTGTTCGCCGCCGTGTATGACGTACTGAAGCCGGGCGGCGCATTCGGCGTCGAAGAACACCGCCGTCCCGCCTCGCAGCCGCAGGATGCGAAGGCCGACAGCGGCTATGTGCACGAAGCCTATGTGATCAGGATGGCCGAGCGCGCGGGCTTCAAGCTGGCGGGCAAATCCGAAGTCAACGCCAATCCGAAGGATGACGCCAATCACGAAGGCGGCGTCTGGGCCCTGCCTCCGACCTATACCAACAAGGACAAGGATCGCGCCAGGTATGCGGCCATCGGCGAAAGCGACCGCATGACGCTCAAGTTCGTCAAGCCTTGATTGTATTGCTGCGTCGCGCTGGATGACCTGCGCGGCGCTGTGCGCGGGCGCCGGCTACAACTGTCGCGCCTTCTACCGCGGACTTGCCGAAATCACGGAGCACAAACGGACAGTGTTCGAACTGGAATTACTTACTCCGCACCCGCCGATTGCAGATGGCTCATCAAAGTAAGGAAGGCAAACAAGCCAATACCCATCGCGCCGCAAACAGCGCCAATCGCGAGTAACAATTCGGTCATGCAGTGTAACCCTTAGTGTGCAAAGCGCTATTATGCTGCATCTGCACATTAAAAAGTGTCACAGATTTTCACTACTTATTCAAAAATTATCGCCCGGAAATTCGGGGTCAGCTCTGTCATTTGGACAGCTAGCGCTAACGTTTGAGATTTATCAATACGCCAAAACGGCTGTTTTGACGTATTGATCTGGATCAAAGGTACGCATCGCGTGTCCAAATGACAGAGCTGACCCCGAATTTCGAGGCGACGCGCCAGCGGCCGCGGTGGTCAGTTTTTGACGGGGACGGGCTTTTTGACGGGGGTGAAGGCCAGGTCCTGGAAGTCGTAGCTGAAGTCGGTTTCGGAGGAGATGGGCACCATCTTCATGCGGTCGATGCTGCCGTCCGGGTTCAGGGCGAAGGTGACGTAGGCATCGGCGTTGAAGTTGCGCTGCTTCCAGCGGACGATGAAGGTGTCGTGCTGGTAGTGCTCCATCTCGCCCACCAGGTCAGGCGTGCGCGAGAAGGACATCAGCTGCTTGCCGCCCTCCTGGCGGATCGTCACGCTGCCATACCAGGGATCGCGGTATTCGCCGTCGTACGAAGTCAGCGGCAGCGAGGGACGCGACCTGGCGGCGCGGGCGGCGTTGGCCTTGCCCTGCTTGGCCAGTTCCGCCACATGGTCCTCCGCTTCGCGCGCCGCGATGATCTTGATCCAGTCCATCGGCGACGCGTCCATGTAATGATCGAGGATGCGCCAGCCCAGTGCCGTCATCGAGCCGCTGTTTTCGGCATTGGTGAAGATGGCAACGCCCAGCTTTTCTTCGGGCACCAGCATGATGCGCGAGTAGAAGCCCTGCAGCGCGCCGCCGTGCATGGCGACCTTGCGGCCGTTGTAGTCGCGCAGGTTGAAGCCCAGTCCATAGCCGCTGAAGTTGGGCCGCGTCTTCTCCAGCCCCGGCTTGGGCTCGGAAATCTTCATCGGCGTCTGCTCGGTGAACAGTTCGCGCACCTGCCTTGCGCTGATCAGCTGCTTGCCGTCTTCCTGCTTGCCGCCGTTCAGCAGCAGGAGCATCCACTTGGCGATGTCTTCGGCATTGGTGTTGATGCCCACCGCGCCGACAGCGTTCGACACCGGCATCGGCCTGACCACGGAAATTTTCTCATTGATCTTGCTGTGCGGCGCCGAGTGGTCGGCCGACTTCAGCATCTCGTCCACCGAGGTGGTGGTCGTGTCCATGCCGAGCGGCGACAGGATGCGTTCGCGCACGGTGTCGCCCCAGCTCTTGCCCGCCTTTTCGGCGATGATCTTGCCCGCCACGATATAGAGCAGGTTATCGTAGGCGTAGCTGTTGCGGAAGCTGGTGGCCGGCTTCACGTAGCGCAGGCGCTCGATGATCTCGTCGGTGCTGAAGGTGGTGGTGGGCCACCACAGCAGGTCGCCCGCGCCCAGGCCAAGGCCACTGCGGTGGGTCAGCAGGTCGCGCACCGTCATTTCGCGCGTGACGTATGCATCGTACATCGCAAAGTTCGGCAGGTGCTTGATCACGGGATCATCCCATGACAGCTTGCCCTCGTCGACCAGCATGGCCAGCGCCGCAGCGGTAAACGCTTTGGAGTTGGACGCCACTTCGAACAGCGTCTTGCCTGTCACCGGCGCCGGATCGCCCAGCTTGCGCACGCCGAAGCCTTTCGCAGCCACTACCTTGCCATCCTTGACGATGGCGATGGCCATGCCCGGCACATCGAAGGTTTTCAGCGCAGTGTTGACATCGCGCTCCAGGTCAAAGGCTGGCGCGGCGGCGCGGGACGCGGCCACCGTGCCTTCAGGCGCGGCCAGCACAGGATACGCAATGGCGGAACAGGCCACCCAGATCAGGGCGGCGAGAGGCTTCTTCAGGTACATCGGGGGTCTCCGTAGGTCTTTATTTTCTCATCTGCTTATCCACCGACGCCTGGGTATCGGGGTGGTAGCGTGGCCGCGCCTTCAGGTACAGGCTTTTGGCCCATCCCGTCTCGGACGGATTCTTCAGCATTGCGCTGTACAGCGGCAGGACAAATTTCTTGCGTCCCACCTGCATCAGGAAGGTGTTCAGCGGATCACGCACGTTGTAGCCGGCGTTCACCGAGGCCAGATAGAAGCGGAAAGCGATTTCATTATTCTGGCTGCTGCGCAGACCGTAGGTTTCGTCCAGCTCCTTCAGCTGGGCGGCGTTGGCCTTGCCGTCGATGTCGTTCAGGAAGTGCATCCACTCCAGGGCGATCCAGTTTTTCGCTTCCAGTTCCACGGCCGGCAGTTCGCCCTTCAGCCACGCGTCGCGTTTGGCGTCCAGCGCGGCCAGGCGCGGCGAGGACACATGCTGGGCACTGGCAGGAATGCCGCTGCCATAGAGCCATTCGTCCAGCTCTGCATCGCTCATCGCATCCGGGAATTTCTCCAGCAGGTTCTTGCGCAGGTAGGCGACGAATTGCTCCGTGGTGGCGGACTGGAAGGCATGCTGGTCGAACCAGCCGCGCAGGAATGGATCGAAGACTTCGCGGCCCACGCGCTGTTCCAGCGTATGCAGCAGCCAGGCGCCTTTCGGATACGCCAGGCCTTCATCGGTATAGGTGGCCGGGTTGACGTCGGGATCGCGCGTCAGCAAGGCTTGCTTGGCGACGGGGATGACCTTTAGCGACGCCATCGCTTCCTCCTGCTCCACCTGCAGGTTCATTTCCGCCACTTCCTTGCCGTACAGGCTTTCCACAATGCGCGTGGTGACGTAGGTGGTGAAGCCTTCGTTCAGCCACCAGTGCTTCCACGATGCGTTGGTGACCAGGTTGCCCGACCAGGAATGCGCCAGTTCATGCGCAATCAGGTCGTTCAGGCTGCGGTCGCCGGCAATCATGGTCGGCGTGAGGAAGGTCATGCGCGGGTTTTCCATGCCGCCGATGGGGAAGGACGGCGGCAGCACCAGCATGTCGTAACGCCCCCAGCGATAAGGGCCGTACAACGATTCGGCGGCGGCCACCATCTTCTCGGTGTCCGCCAGCTCGAAGGCGGCCGCTTCGATGCGGCCCGGTTCCGCGTACACGGCGGTGCGCGGACCGAGGTTGCGCACTTCGATCTCGCCGATGGCGATCGCCAGCAGGTAGGACGGCACCGGCTGCGGCATGCGGAACTTCCAGCCGCCCGCACCGGTCGCACTCTGATCGTTCTCGGCGCTCATCACCACGCGCATGCCCTGCGGCGCGGCGATGCGCGCGCTGTAGGTGAAGCGCACCGCGGGCGTATCCTGCACCGGCGCCCAGGAACGGGCATCGATGGTTTCGGACTGGCTGAACATGAAGGGGCGCTTGCCGGACAAGGTCTGCGCCGGCGTCATCCACTGCAGCGCACTGGCCGTCGGCGCCGTGTGGTAATAGATGCGCACTTTTTCCGGCTGGCTCGCCAGTTTGATGCGCAGCGCCTGGCCCTTCTTCGCGTCCGGCCGGTCCAGCATATAGGACGCTGGTTGCCAGCGGTTGTTCGCATCCAGCACCTGCACGCGCGCGATGCTCAGCTGGCGCGTGTCGAGTACCAGCGTGCGCGCATCCTTGTCGATCCAGTTCAGGCTCAGTTCCGCGTAGCCGTCCAGCGACTTGCGGGCGAAGTCGGCCTTCAGGTCGAGGTGCAGGTCGGTCGTGCGGACCTGGTCGTAGCGCGCGTAGCTGAGCGGGTCCTGGGCCATTGCAGGCAATGCGGCCAGGCCAAGCAGCGCGGCGGCGATCGGGTTCAGTCGGGACATGTTTCCTCTTTTTTTTCAGTGCGCCTGCTCCACGGCAGGCGCGGAGAGGATAGCACAGGCTAGCGCGGCACGCGGACTTCGACTTCGTGTTCGCCCTCCGTGGCGCGCAGCGGTATCTCGGCCGGCAACGCCCCTTCGCCGCGCACCACGCGGATGCGGTACGTGGCCTCGCCGTGACGGTAGCTGAGCGTGAAGCCTTCCCAGTCGGCCGGGATGCGCGGCGCCAGCAGCAGCCGGTCCGGCTCGCGGGTCAGGCCCAGCAGGGACTCGATCATCAGCCGGTACATCCAGCCGGACGAACCGGTGTACCAGCTCCACCCGCCGCGGCCGATATGCGGCGGCACGGCGTACACGTCCGCCGTGACCACGTAAGGCTCGACCTTGTAGACTTCCGGTCCATCGCCGTGCTGCACCGGGTTGATCATGCGCATCAGCTCCCACGCTTTCTCCACATCGCCCATTTTGGCGAAGGCCATCACGGTCCAGATGGCGGCGTGCGTGTACTGGCCGCCATTCTCGCGCACGCCCGGCACATACCCCCGGATGTAGCCGGGATTGAGCGGCGACTTGTCGAACGGCGGATCGAGCAGCTGGATCAGGCCGAAGTCGCGCCGCACCAGGCGCTGGTCCACCTGCGCCATCGCGCCCTTCACGCGCTGCGGATCGGCGGCGCCGGACAGCACGCCCCAGCTCTGCGAGATGGAATCGATCTGGCATTCCTCGTTTTCCTTCGAACCGAGCGGCGTGCCATCGTCGAAATAGGCGCGGCGGTACCACTCGCCGTCCCAGGCGTTCTGCTCGATATTGGCGGCGACGGTTTTCGCGTGCTCGCGGCACTCGGCGGCGAAGGCGGCGTCGTTGCGGCGCTCGGCTACTTCGGCAAAGCGCTGCAGCACTTCGATCAGGAACCAGGCCAGCCACACGCTCTCGCCCTTGCCTTCCTCGCCTACCTTGTCCATGCCATCGTTCCAGTCGCAGGAGCCGATCAGCGGCAGGCCGTGCGCGCCGAAGCGCAGGCCGTTGCGGATGGCGCGCACGCAGTGCTCGTACAGGTCGCCCACCTGGCTGGAACGGGCCGGCATGTCGTAGTAGGAATCCTCTTCCGGCTTGACGGGCCGTCCCTCCAGGTAGTGCACCGTCTCGCTCATCACGGACAGGTCGCCGGTGGTGGCCACATAGCGCCAGGCGGCCAGCGGCAGCCACAGGTAATCGTCCGAGCAGTGGGTGCGCACGCCGCGGTCGGACGGCGGGTGCCACCAGTGCTGCACGTCGCCTTCCACGAACTGGTGGGCCGCGCAAAGCAGCAGGTGGTCGCGCAGGATCTGCGGCTGCGTGTGCACCATGGCCATCGCATCCTGCAGCTGGTCGCGGAAGCCGAAAGCGCCGCCGGACTGGTAATAGCCGCTGCGCGCCCACATGCGGCAGGCGATGGTCTGGTACATCAGCCAGCCGTTGGCGATCAGGTCCAGGTGGGCTTCCGGCGTGGCCACCTGCACCGCGCCCAGCACCTTGTCCCAGTGCGTGCGCACGGCATCGAGCGCCGTCATGGCCGCTTCGTAGCCGCCGTGCTTCTGCACCATGGTCGTTGCGTCGGCGTTGCGGCGGCCGCCCATGCCCAGCACGAAGGCCACCGTGCGCTCCTGGCCCGGCTGCAGTTCGAACGGCGTATGGATGGCGGCGCAGGCATCCAGCCCCGTACCCGCCTTGCCGGACAGGCGCACCCTGCGCAGCGCGGCCGGATTGGCCAGGCTGCCGTTGCGGCCGATGAATTCCGTGCGGTCGCAGGTCGCCGTGCGCTGTAGGGAGTCGGCGTTGAAGAAGGCCACGCGGCCAGAGAATTCCGTGTTGTAGGCATTCTTCGCAAACAGCGCGCCGCTGACGGAATCGACTTCGGTCACGATGTGCATGCCGGATTTGGAACGCATATCGCCCAGCACCCATTCCACATAGCCGGTGACGGAAATGCGGCGCACCACCGGCGAGTCGTTGCGCACCGTGAGCAGCGTATGGCGCACCGGCGCATCGAGCGCCACGAAGGTGGTCAGCTGGCTGCTGATGCCTGCCTCGCTGTGTTCGAACACGCTGTAGCCGAAGCCGTGGCGCGTGACATAGTCGCCGGTGCCGCGCGCCGGCAGCGCCGTGGGCGACCAGAAGCGGCCGCTCTGCTCATCGCGGATATAGAAAGCTTCCCCGCTCAGGTCGGACACGGGATCGTTGTGCCACGGCGTGAGCCGGAATTCGTGGGCGTTCTCCTGCCAGGTGTAGGCCTGGCCGCTTTCCGAGATCACCGTGCCGAACTGCGGATTGGCCAGCACATTCGACCAGGGCGCCGGCGTGCGCTTGCCCTCGCTGGTGACGATCACGTATTCGCGGCCGTCGGCCGAGAAGCCGCCCAGGCCATTTTCCAGCTGCAGGCCGTGCGGCAGCGGCGTGGACGGCCCGCCTTCCTCGTATTCGCCGCGCGAATCGGCCAGCAGCGGCGGCATGCGCAGCGGCGTGACGGCGCCGCGTTTCAGCTGGTCGGCCAGCGTGCCCCGTTCGTCGCTCAGCACCGCGCGCGCCACCGTTTGCAGCAGCACGCGGTCTTCCGGCGCAACGCCTTCCAGCGGACGCACGAAGATGCCGCCCGGGCGGTCGATCGACTGCGCATCGATGCCGGAGGCGATCAGGCCCATGATCATGTCGTGCAGCGCCTGGCGGTAGCCGGAGACATCCTCGTACCAGATCACCAGGTCGACCACCAGCCCTTTCAGGCGCCAGTAGGCGTGCGCCTGCACCAGCTGGCGCGCCAGTTCGATATTGCTGGAATCGCGGATGGTCAGCAGTACGATGGGCAGGTCGCCGGAAATGGCGTAGGCCCACAGGCCGGACTGGCCGCGCTGGTTGCGCGCCAGCACGGCGCCTTCGGCGCGCAGCGCGGCGTTCGGGTAGATCACGTGGTTGGCCAGGCGGCCGTACAGCTGGGCGTCCGCCTCGCTGGCGTTCAGCTGGCGCAGCACCACCTGGCTGTGGGTCCAGGCCAGCTCGAACACGCGGTCGGCCATGTGGCGGTCCTGGTATTTGTCAATCAGGTGCTGGGCGGTTTCGCGGTTGTCGGCCATGCCGGTCACCAGGTCGGCAATGGCGGCCTGGCCCGGCTGCAGCACGATGCGGTAGCGGATCGCCACCACCGGATCGAGCACCGAGCCTTCGCTATTGGACAGGGGCCCTGGTTCGCGCAGCGCCAGCGGGTGCTGCGCCGTGTTGCCGCGGCCGATGAAGCGCGCGCGGTCCGTTTCATACGATACCTGCACCACTTGCGCATCGTGCATGGTCATCACGTGCAGCAGGTAGGGCGTGAAGTCGCCCTTGCCGCGCGGGCGGCGCGTGCACAGGATGGCGCTTTCGTCTTCCACGATCTCGGTCTGCACGAACAGCTTGCTGAACGCCGGGTGGGCCGCATCGGCGGCGGGCGGCGCCATCACCACCTCGGCAAAACTGGTCAGCTCGATCGTGCGTTCGCGGCTGGAGTGGTTGGTGATGCGCGTGCGCCTCATTTCGATATCGTCTTCCGGCGACACCACGATCTCCGTATGCAGCTCGATATCGTGCTCGCTGCGGCGGAATTCGGCGCGGCCCTCGGAGAAGATCACTTCCATGCGCTGCGGTTCGACCAGCGTCGGCTGCCACGTGGTGGACCAGGTGCGGCTGTCGTCCACATCCTGCACGTAGCAGAAGTTGCCCCAGTTGTCGCGCGTGCTGTCCTCGCGCCAGCGCGTCACGGCCAGGTCCTTCCAGCGGCTGTAGCTGCCGCCCGCATTGCTGACCATCACGTGGTAGCGGCCGTTGGACAGCAGCTGCGTCTCCGGCACCGCCGTATTGGCCTGGTTCAGGATGCGCATCGGTGCGGCCTGTTCCGGCGCCGGCGTGCGCAGCGCGGCCTGCTCGGCGCTGGACGAGTAGAAGGCGCCCATGCGCGGGCTGCGCTCCTGCAGCACCAGCAGCGTCGATTGCAGCATCGGGTCGGCTTCGAAGCGGCGCTGCATCGGCCGGTCGTTCAGCACATAGTTCAGGGCCAGCAGGCCCATGCCCTGGTGGTGCACCATAAAGGACTTGACGATGGCATGGTTCTGGCCGCGCGGCAGGCGCGCCGCCGTGTAGTCGATGGCCTCGTAGAAGCCGTAGCGGCCCATGAAGCCCATGGCCTGCATTTTCTGCAGGTTCTGGCATGCCGCATCGGGATCGACCATCAGGGCCAGCATGGACGCATACGGCGCCACCACCAGGTCTTCCGCCAGGCCGCGCTTCAGGCCGATGCCCGGCACGCCGAAGGCGCGGTACTGGTAGTTCAGGTTCGCATCGGTGGTGTTGTAGCCGGACTCGGAAATCCCCCACGGCACATTGCGCTGCTTCGCGTATTCGATCTGGGCCGCGACCACCGAGCGGTAAGTCTGGTCCAGCAGCGTGCTGGGATAGCTGGGCATCACCAGCAGCGGCATCAGGTATTCGAACATGGAGCCGGACCACGACAGCAGCACCGGCTGGCTGTGCACGATGCACAGCTGGCGCCCCATGGCGAACCAGTGCTCCTGCGGCAGCTGGTCCTGGGCGATGGCGACGAAGCTGGCCAGGCGGATCTCGGACGCCAGCAAGTCGTAGCAGGCGGCATCCAGGCGGCGGTCCGTCAGATTGTAGCCGATGGCCAGCAGCTTGGTGGTGGGATTGAACAGGAAGCCGTAATCGATGCGCGAGAACTCGCAGGCCTGGTGCGCCAGGGCCTCCAGCTGTTCCAGGCGCTGGCGCGCCGCGGCGGCGCCCTGCTCCACCAGCACGGTCAGTTGCTGCTGCCGTTCGCGCTCTTCCGGCGCCAGGTCGGATTGCACGGCGCCCGGCAGCGGATAGCCGGCCAGTTCGCGCAGCGTGGGAATGCGGTCCAGGCTCGCGTCCAGCACCGTGCCCTGCGCGGCGGATAGCCATGGCGCCAGCGCATTCAGTTCGTCCAGCGCATCGCGGCACTGGGTGCATAGCGCATTGGCCCACATGCGCAGGGCGGCGTCGCTATGCACGCCGGCCTTGGGCAGGAAGGCTTCCGCTTCCGCATACGCGCGCGCCACCCAGTCGCGCAGGGCGGACAGCCTGTCCGGCAGCGGCACGGGCAGCGCGCAGGCCGCCGACAGCGCCTGCAGCGCATCGGCCGGCACGGATTCGGACGGCCCTGCCGCCTGCGCCGCTTCCTGCAGCACCGCGCAAGTGGTGGCGATGCCCTGCTGCGCCGCTGCACCGACCGCGGGATGATCGGGCAGCCCGAGCAGGCCGGCCTGCAGCGTGATCAGGTGGCCGGCCAGGTTGCCGCTGTCCACCGTCGAAATATAGATGGGGTGCAGGGGCTTCATCGACTGGGTGTCGTACCAGTTGTAGAAGTGGCCGTTGTGGCGTTCCAGCTGGGCCATGCTATCCATCGTGTTGCGCGTGCGGGTAATCAGCTGGCTGGTGGTGATGTAGCCGAAGTCCCACGCGGTCAGGTTGGCCAGCAGCGCCATGCCGATATTGGTGGGCGAGGTGCGGTGCGCCACCACCTGGGTCGGATGCTCCTGCATATTATCGGGCGGCAGCCAGTTGTCTTCGGGGCCGACGAAGGTATCGAACCACGCCCAGGTACGGCGCGCCAGCTTGTGCAGGAAGAGATTCTGGTCTTCCTTCAGCTCCGTCTGCAGGCGCTCGATGGGAAGGCTGATCCACCAGGCGACGACGGGCGCCGCCAACCAGGCCAGCAGGAAGATCATGGCCGGCTGCAATGCCTGCGGGCGCCACAGCGTCAGTGCCGCACCCACGCCGACCGCCAGCAGCGGCGAAATCCACATCGTGCGCCAGTTGCTGGCCAGGCTGGTGCCGGACTGCGACAGCGCCGAGGCGCGCCATTGCAGCAGGCGCTTGTGCGAAACCAGCAGGCGCCACAGGGTGCGGCAGATCGCATCCAGGCTGACGTAGGCTTCATACGGCAAGAACGCCAGCGTGAGCAGCGCGTGCGCGAACTGCAGGCCGCTGCGCCGCACGGAGCCCGGCAGGTGCTGGCGCCACAGCGTGTCGCGCGGCTTGGCGACAAGGTCCCACAGCGCGGCCACGATCGCCGGCAGGAAGATGATGGCCAGCACGGCGGCGGTCCAGAACCAGGGATGGGGCATGGCGCCAAAGGCCAGCAGCAGCGAGGCTATCAGCACCGCCGGCACCAGGCTGCGGCGCAGGTTGTCGAACAGCTTCCAGCGCGACAGGGCGGACAGCGGATTGGCTTCCTTGCCGCCGCCGCGCACCGGCACGCGCGGCTTCAGCCAGGACAGCAGCTGCCAGTCGCCGCGCATCCAGCGCTGGCGGCGGCTCACGTCCTCGCGGTAGCGCGCCGGGTAGTGTTCATAGAGCTGTGCGTCGCTCAGCAGGCCGGCGCGCAGGTAGCAGCCCTCCAGCAGGTCATGGCTGAGGATGCGGTTGTCCGGAAAGCGGTCGCCCAGCAACTGCTCGAACACGTCCACGTCGTAGATGCCCTTGCCGATGAAGGAACCCTCGGCGAACACGTCCTGGTAGACGTCGGACACGGTGCGGGTGTACGGGTCGATGCCCGGCTCGCCGCCGCACAGGCGCTCATAGCGCGACGCATCCTCGCTCGGCAGGCTGACGGCCACGCGCGGCTGCAGGATGCCGTAGCCTTCCACCACGCGCTTCTTGCGGGGATCGATGCGGGGCCGGTTCAATGGATGGCACATGGTGGCCACGAACTGGCGCGCCGCGTCGCGCGGCAGCTGGGTGTCCGTGTCCAGCGTGATCACGTAGCGGAATTCCTCCAGGTCGCCCGTTTCGCCCACCACCAGGTTGAAGGCGTCGCGCGCGCCGCCGCGCATGAAGTGGTTCAGGTCTTCCAGCTTGCCGCGCTTGCGCTCGCGCCCCATCCAGACGCGCTCGCCCGCATTCCAGCGGCGCGGACGGTGCAGCAGCAGGAAAGGCGGCGCAATGCCGTTGGTGTACTTGCCGTTCAGGCGCGTGATGCAGTCGCGCGCCTGCTCCAGCAGGGCGGCATCGGTCGGCAGGACTTCTTCCTGCGCATCGTCGAAATCGGTCAGCAGGCAGAAACGCATATTCTCGTCGCGGTTGGCGAGGAAGCGCACTTCCAGCTGCTCGCACAGCTCGTCCACATTATCGCGGCTGTAGATCAGCGTCGGCACCACCACCAGCGTGCGCGCATCGGGCGGAATCCCTTCGCGGAAATCCAGGCGCGGCAAGGGGCGCGGCCGCACCGTCTGGGTGGCGGCCCAGTTCACCAGCGCCAGCGCCAGCTGGCTGCTGCCCATCAGTCCCAGCACGCCGATCAGCAGCAGCATCCAGGCCGGCACGTCGTCGCGCACGGCGCGCTCCAGCATCAGCGCGGTCAGGATCACGGACAGCACGCCGATCGCGCCGAGATAGGAGGTCAGCGGCGAGGTGCGCAGCGTTTTGCGGAAGGCCATCCAGGCGGGCAGCCGCACATTGGCTTTCTTCTCCAGCAGCATGGCGCCATTGCCGACCAGGTAAAAGCCCACATGGGAGTGGCGCGGCTCGCCGTTGCCGTGGGTGCGAGCCAGCTCCAGCGCCTGCTGCGCCACTTCCAGCTCCGTCAGTTCCGAATACTTGGCCAGCTTCTCCACCACGTGGCGGTACTGGTCGCGCGTGGCGAAATCCATGTCGCTGTAAACATCGGCCGGATCGCAGCGCAAGGCTTGCTCGACCGCGCTCATGGTCTCGACGAATTCCTGCCAGTCCATCGTGCCGAGGAAACGCAGGCTGCCGATGCTGTTGGCGATCGACACCTGCTCGGCGGCCTGCATATGAATCTCGGCCTGGATCTGGCCTTCGATGGTCTGGCCCATTTCGGCCAGGCGGTAAGTGATCCAGTTCAGCGCCAAGGTCAGCACCGGGCTCTGTCCCTGCAGGCGGCGCGCCAGCTCGGCGACGAAAGCGCTGGTGATGGGCGGCTCGGAGCGGGCCATGTCGGCCACCAGCAGGATCAGGCCGCTCGGGTTCTTGTCCGCGATCTCCACCATCTGGTCTGCCCAGCTGTTGGCCACGTCGCGCTGCAGCCGGTTCTCGGCCACGCGCGCGGCCACCCGGCGCAGGTTCTCGATCAGCGCCAGGCGCAGCATGATCGGAATCGCCCACAGTTCGCCCAGCTTCAGCGTGGCGCGCTCCTGGTAGGCTTCCACGAAGCGGCACAGGCTTTCGGGATCGACGCGGCCGTCGCCGTGGGCGATGATTTCCAGCGCGATCTGGTACACGCGCGGCGTGCCGGCCGGCGCGCCCTTGGCCAGGCGCGGCAGCTCCTTGCTGTAATCCTTCGGCAAGTGGCGACGGGCAATGCGGATCTGCTCTTCGATCAGGTAAAAATTGTCGAGCAGCCACTCGGACGCGGGCGTGACCTGGCGCCCTTCCTTCACGGCCGTGGTCAGCTCCTCGCAGGTGCGGCTGATGACCTCGGCGTTCTCGGTCAGGCGCGATAGCAGGCGGTCGCTACCGCCGCGCGTGCTGAGTTCATGGCTGGCGGCCAGCAGACGGCCGTGCTGCGCCATTTGCTGGGCGCTGAATAATTCGGCACGCAGTGGCAGCTCAGCGGTGTCCGCGCTGTCCATGTTGCCGGATTGATTTTCCTTGAAGCTGGCGCGGGGCGCCGGCCACAGTAAAGGATGCTCTTTCAAGGGTGGCCTCGCTGTTCTTACTTGTTGGCGCGCAGTGAAGAAGTATGTCCCAAGCAATAGTATTTGGGCGCACGGCTGCCGACTGTTCGCTAGCGTACATACCGGCCCGGCGCACTTGCCGGGCCATAAGGCCTTCCCCGTAGGCCGTACTGTTGACGACGGTCCCGTTCAATACAGTGTATGCGCTCCACCTGACGATGCGACCGCAAGATGCGCCTGCCGGCTACCCGGCAGGCTGCCGCGGCCGAATGTACAAAATGTGCAAAAAACCGCATTTCCTTGCCTCAGCCAATGCGGATACAGGTATGCTTATGCCTCCCAGAAAAAACCGTTGCCCTATCACCAGATGAAGATCAAGATTTTGCCGTTGTCCCTGTTCCTGGCCTACGGGGCGGCAGTGGCCGCCGATGAGCAGCCTGCCGACAAGGTCGTACCGAAGGTTGAAGTGAAGGGCAGCGCGGCCATGGAAGCGCGGCGCAACGATACGGCGACCAAGATCGTCGTCACGCAGGAAGAGATCCTGAAAAATGGCGACACCAGCATCGGCGAAGTACTGAAGCGCCTCCCCGGCATCACGATCGGCGGCGTGCAGGGCCGCGGCGGCGATATCCGCATGCGCGGCCTGGGCAGCGGTTACACGTCCATCCTGCTGAACGGTGAGCCTGCGCCGCCGGGCTTCTCGCTCGATTCGCTGACGCCGGACATGATCGAGCGCATCGAGATCATGCGCGCCGCCACGGCGGAATTCTCGACGCAGGCGATTGCCGGCGGCATCAACATCGTGCTGAAGCGCACCGTGCACACGGGGCAGACGGAAATCAAGGCCGGGCTGCAGTCGGAGAACGGCCATCCGGGCGGCTCCCTGAATCTGCAGCTGTCCGACCGCAAGGGTCCGTGGTCGTATGCGATCGGCGGCGGCGTGATCGCCTCGCGCTTCGACCGTCCTGCCCGCGAACTGACGGAGGGCGAAGACGCCAGCGGCAAGCCCAATCTGCGGCGCGAGGGCGAAACCTGGAGCACGGGCAGCTTCCGCCAGCTGAACATCTCGCCGCGCGTGAACTATGCGATCAAGCCGGGCGACGTGATCACCTCGCAAACCTTCATCAACGTGAACCGCTTCAATGCGGACAACGGTGAACGCATCACCACCCTGTTCGGCGCACCGCCGCCGTACAGCGCCTCCATCATCGGCGTGAACGCGAAGTTCGAACAGTTCCGTGAAGACCTGAGCTGGTCGCGCAACCTGGGTGAAGGCGTGAAGCTGGACATGAAGGCGGGCGTCAACTACAACCATCGCGATGTGACGGCGCCGTCGCACCAGTTCTGGGCCGACGGCACGCAGGCGCTGGACCGCCTGATCACGTCCGAAGGCACGGACAAGGGCTTCACCACCACCGGCAAATACTCCATGCCGGTAGGCGCCGGCCACGCGCTGGCCATGGGCTGGGACGCCAGCTACAGCAAGCGCAGCGAAAGCCGCATCCAGCGCGAAAGCTCCACTGTCGGGGCCAGGGCAGAGAACCTGGACCAGCTCTACGACGCCGACGTGAAGCGCGTGGCCGTGTACGCCCAGGATGAATGGAATGTGACGGAACGCTGGTCGGTCTACTTCGGCCTGCGCTGGGAAGGGCTGGAAGTGACCAGCGCCGGCAACGACTACGAAGACGTCAACAACAAGTTTCACGTGCTGAGCCCCCTGTTCCAGACCTTGTGGAAGCTGGGCGAACAGAAGAAGGACCAGGTCCGCCTGGGCATCACGCGCACCTACAAGGCACCGGGCGTGGGCGACCTGATTCCGCGCCGCTTCGCATCCAACAACAACACGGCAACGACGCCGGACCAGAAGGGCAATCCGGATCTGAAGCCGGAACTGGCGTGGGGCCTGGACCTCGCCTTCGAACACTACCTCGGCGAAGGCGGCCTGCTGAGCGCATCCACCTTTGTGCGCCGCATCGAGGACATCACCCACCGCCGCGTGGACCTGATCAACGGACTGTGGGTATCGCGGCCGGTGAACGATGGCGTCGCCAACACGCGCGGCGTGGAACTGGAAGCCAAGCTGCCGCTGCGCAGCCTGATGAAAGGCGCACCGTCGATCGAGATGCGCGCCAACCTGTCGCGTAACTGGTCCGAGCTCGACTCCGTACCGGGCCCGAACAACCGCCTCGATCAGCAAACGCCGGTCAGCGGCACGGTCGGCGCGGACTGGAAACTCGATTCCCTGCCATTAACCACGGGCGGCAGCTACAGCTTCCAGTCCGGCGGACCGGTGCGCATCTCGCAGCAGCAGTCGGCCTATACGTCGGCCAAGCGCTCGCTGGATGTGTATGCGCTGTGGAAGTTCGATCCGAAGAAGCAGCTGCGCGTATCGATGTCCAACGCCCTGCACCAGGACAATATCGCGCAGACCAGCTACCTCGCGCTGCACGACACGACCATCACCCCGACCTTCGCCCAATTCCGCGCCCAGCTCGAAATCAAGCTCTGATCACTTGGGGTCAGGCGGCGAGGGCAAGGGTCGGGCTGGCGAGGGCGAGACCGCCGTTCAAGGTGTAGGCTGAGGCGTAGCCGAGGCGGCGCAGGCACAGGGCGGCCTTGGCGCTGCGGTTGCCGCTGCGGCAGAAGAAGACCAGCGGCACTTGCGGCTGCGTGGACAGCCAACCCGGCAGCTCGTCCGCCAGCCGGCTCAGTGGCACGCTGAGGGCCGCGCGTCCGCCGGGGATGCAGGCGGCCTGCTCGTAGCGCTCGCGCACGTCGACCAGCAGCGCGTTCGGGTGCGACAGCAGCAGCGCTTCCAGCGCAGCGCTATCCAGTTGCATATCGGTGTAGCTGCCGCGCGCGGCCTGCGCTTCGGCGCGCAGGCTGGTGCAGCAGGCGTTCTGCGCTTCACGAGCCGGACAAAGCAGGGTCTCCGGCGATACCCAGCGCGCCAGTTCGTGCGACGCCGCGTCGCCCGTGAAGGCATATGCAACCTCGGATGCCGACAGGCGTTCAGCGCCCTCGCCCAGCAAATAAGCTAGCTGCCCCGCATTCAGCGCCACGCGCTGCAGCAGTTGTCCGCCAAGGCGCAGCACATCGCCTTCCGCCGGCCACGAGCTGCCTTCGCGCGTGGACAGCCGCGCCGCCAGCGTGTAGCCATGGCGCCGCAGCAGGCCGTCGATCCGCTCAGACAAGTCATTCTGGTGATCGATCACCACGCAGGAGCGCGACGCTTCATCGCATACCAGCCAGGTATGCGCACCGCCCGCGCTCAGTTGCAGCACGCCGTCCAGCGCCTGCGCATCGGCATGTTCTTCCGACAGCAGCCCGGCGCTGCGCAGTGCCTGTCCGCAGCGCTCGATGCGCGCACAGGCTTCGGCAATCATCGCTTCATCCGCCAGGGGACCGAAGGACATGCGCACCGCGCTGCTGCTGCGCCACTCGGGCAAACCCATCGCATCCAGCACATAGCTGGGCGCCGCCTTGGCCGCCGAACAGGCGCTGCCCGCACTGACGCGCACATTGGCTGCGTCGAAGACATCCAGCAGCTCCTTGCTCGACAAGCCCGGCACGGAAAAATTCAGCGTGGTCGGCAGCGCCTTGTCGAACGGCGCATTGAAGACAATGCCGGGGAATGCGCGGCGCAGGCTGTCGGCCAGTGCGGCACGGAAGCCCTGCAGCTCGCCATGCGTGCGGAATGTGCCGCCCTGCTCCAGCGCAGCCAGCACGGCGCCCAGCGCGGCGATGCCGGCCATGTTCTCGGTGCCGGAGCGCAGGCCGGTTTCCTGTCCGCCGCCCATGATCAGCGGCGTGAAGGGTGCGCCCTCGCGTACGTACAGCATGCCGATGCCCTTCGGCGCGTACAGCTTGTGGCCGGAGAAAGGCGCGTAATCGATGCGCGTGGCGGAGAGGTTCAGCGCCAGCTTGCCGAGGCCCTGCACGCAGTCCACCATCCACAGGGCCTTGGCATCCTTCAGCACCGCTTCAATACCCGCCAGGTCGGACATCACGCCCGTCTCGTTATTCGCGGCCATCGTGCAGACCAGGGCCGCATCGCGCGCCAGTTTTCGCAGCGCTTCGAGATCATGGCGGCCTTCGCCATCCACCGGCAGCTTCGCCAGTTCGAAATCCAGTCCCAGCAAGCGGTTCCAGTGCGCCAGCGCTTCGGGCACGGCCTTGTGCTCGGTGGCGCCGTACACCAGCAGGGTGCCGACGGCCTCGCCGCGCGCCCGGCGCTCACGCAGCGCCACCAGCGCCGACAGCACCGCCGTCTGGATGCCTTCCGTAGCGCCGCTGTTGAACATCAGCCGCCCGGTGCCCACCCCCAGCAGGCGCGTGGCACGCTGGCGGACTTCGTCCATCATGGCTCGGGCCTTCAGGCCGGT
>DASWYX010000426.1:0-3388 GCA_036404755.1 Pseudoduganella sp. | reverse complement strand
GCCGACGTCCGTGCGCGCGTACACGATACCCTGGGTTTTGCTTGGTATGACAGCCGACACGAAACCGCCGCCGCCAATGGCCACGTTGTCCCAGGTATAAGCCGCCGCCGGCTGTGATACGCCTAATGTCGCCAGCCCGATTGCGGCAGCGGCCCAGGGCACCGCCCGGTAAAGCACTGTTCTGATGAACCTCATCTTCCTTGCCTCCTGTTTGAATAGATATATTTGAACCATCCATTCCTGCGCGGCGCCGCAGGCTTGCCGGCTGCCAGACAAGAATGTCCTCAATATATATAAAGCCAAATTGGGAAGCGATAGCGCACAAGCGCTTGGGCTAAATTGTGAAGCCCCTGGTGAAATTCATAAAACAGGCGTGCAACATCAGCCGTTCAGCGTGATGAAGCCGCCATCGATCGGATAGTCGCTGCCGGTGATGAAAGCCGCTTCGTCGCTGCACAGGTATAAGGCCAGTCCAGCCACTTCTTCCGACTTGGCCATGCGCCCTATCGGCTGGGTTTTCGAGAGCTGCGCGAACATCTCCGCTTCCCTGCCGGGATAGTTCCGGGCCAGGAAGCCGTCGACGAAAGGCGTATGAACGCGCCCCGGGGAGATGGAATTGCAGCGGATTCCGTCCTGCAGATAATCCTTGGCGACGGACAGTGTCATCGCCATGACGGCCCCCTTGGCCGTGGAATAGGCGAAACGCTCCTTGACGCCGACCCATGCTGCAACGGAGGCCATGTTGATGATGGTGCCGCCGCCGTTGGCCCGCAGTTGCGGGATCGCGGCGTGCAGGCAGTTATAGACGCCCTTGACGTTGACATTGATGACGCGGTCGAAGTCTTCCTCGCTCGTGTTGTCCGCCTTGCCGATGTGGGCGATGCCGGCATTGTTGACCAGGATGTCGAACGGGCCGATCTCCGCCATCCGGGCCTTGACCTCTACCTGGCTCGTCACGTCGCAGGGGTGGGCGGACACCACGCCGCCCAGCTCCCGGATCTCGCGCACCACCTGCACGCATGCGGCATCGTCGACATCGATTACATGCACCGCGGCGCCCTGCTGGGCGAAGAGCCTGGCGATCGCCTTGCCGATGCCGCTGCCGCCGCCGGTGATGACCGCCTTCCTGTTATCCAGTCTAAACACGTTTCATTACTCCGATTGAAGGCACGGCCGCACGGGCATCACAGCTTTCCTGAAGCGCCGTGCGGGCAAACCAGGCAATGACGAGGAAGCACAGCAAGGGCACCGCATAGCCGAACTGCACGTTGTGCGATACGTCGCTGACAATGCCGAACAACAGCGGCAGCAAAGCGCCGCCGACGATCGCCATGATAATCAGGCTACTGCCCATTTCGGTGTGGCGGCCGGCGTCCTGGATGCCCAGAGAGAAAATGGTCGGGAACATGATGGACATGAAAAACGCGATGCCGATCACAGCAGCGATACTGGCCAGGCCCTGGCTCAGCATCGCCACGGCCGCCAGTACGGCGCAGGCCAATGCATACATCAGCAGCAGCCGCGCCGGCGGCACGATCCGCATCAGGCCTGTGCCGGCGAAGCGGCCAACCATGAAGGCCATGCCGCAGCCCCAGCCCAGGTAATCGGCAGCGGCAACATCCGACACGCCTGCCGCCCGGGTGGCAAACAGGATGAAGAAGCTGAACACGCACACCTGCGCGCCGACGTAGAAAAATTGTGCGATGACGGCACGGCGGATGGACGGCACGCGCAGCGCCTCGCCGATCGAGCTGCCGGCTGGCGTATCGTCCGCCTTGCCGGCGGGCGCCGCCGCGGGCATTTTCAGGAAATAAAAGATGACCGCAAGCGCCAGGATAACGAGGCCCAGCACCATGTATGGGCCTTTCACGCTGGCCGCTTCCGCCGCCAGGGCCGCCTGCCGCAGCGCCGCAGGCATGGCGGCCAGTTGCTGTTCGCTGGCTCCTTGCACCAGGATCAGGCGCGCCCCGATGATGGGCGCCAGCGTGGCTGCCAGGCCATTGAAAGACTGGGCCAGGTTGATCCTCTGCGCCGCCCGCTCCGGCCTGCCCAGCAGGGTGACGTAAGGATTGGCCGCCGTCTCCAGGATCGTCAGGCCGCAGGCTATGGTGAACAGCGCGCCCAGGAAGATTGCGTATTGCTGCGTATTCGCAGCGGGAATGAACAGCAGCGAGCCGGTCGCAAACAGCAGCAGGCCGGCCAGGATCGCGCACTTATAGCCGGCCTTGCGGATGAGGAAGCCTGCCGGCAGCGCCATGACGAAGTAGGCAATGAACACTGCCGAATCCACGAAGGCGGATTGCAGCACCGACAGGCTGAACGAACGCCGCAAGTGCGGGATCAGGATGGGATCGAGATTATGGACGAAGCCCCACATGAAAAACAGCGAGGTAATCATCACTAGCGCAAAGCGATAAGAAGGTTGTGCCGAGGGTTCCGTCATGTGTGCAAAGTCTCCGTGCCGGCGCTCTTGTCGCCTGTTTGTCCATTTTGCTGCCACCTGCCTGCTGCCTGCTGCCCGCTGCCTGTTGCTGCCTAGCCGTCGATCAGTTCCTCGTTCCAGGCGTGAACGGTCTGCTCCTGCTCGCCCAGGTGGGCGATGCCGAGCCGCATGCGGTCGCCCGGCTTCAGGTAGACCGGATCGGGTTTCTGGCCCAGGCCCACACCCGGCGGCGTGCCGGTGCTGATCACGTCACCCGGTTCGAGCGTCATGAAGCGGCTAATGTAGCTGACCAGCTCCGCAACGGTAAACACCATCGTGCGCGTGTTGCCCGTCTGGTAACGCTTGCCGTTCACTTCCAGCCACATGTCCAGGTTCTGCGGAGCGGGCCCTTCATCGGTGGTCACCAGCCACGGGCCGACCGGGCCAAAGGTGTCGCAGCCCTTGCCCTTGTCCCACTGGCCGCCCCGTTCCAGCTGGTACTCGCGCTCGGACAGGTCGTTCACGACGCAATAGCCGGCCACATAGTCCAGCGCATTGGCCTGGTCGACGTAGCGGGCGCGCTTGCCGATCACGACACCCAGTTCCACTTCCCAGTCGCTCTTGACGGAGTCGCGCGGCAGCACGACCGGATCGTTGCAGCCGATGATGGCACTGGTGGCCTTCATGAACAGCACCGGTTCGGCCGGTACCGCCATACCCGATTCGGCCGCATGGTCCGAATAGTTGAGGCCAACGCAAATAAGCTTGCCGATGTCGGCGACGATGGGCGCGAGGCGCACCGGCTGCGCAACGGACGGCAGCCGCGACGGATCGATGTCGGACAGGCGGGCCAGCGCGCCCCGCGCCAATTGCGCCGAAGTCAGGTCGGGCAGCACGCCGGACAGGTCGCGGATCACACCATCGGCGTCCAGCAGGCCGGGTTTCTCATCGCCTTTCGGGCCAAAG
>DASWYX010000425.1:0-23999 GCA_036404755.1 Pseudoduganella sp. | reverse complement strand
GATGTCCATCGAAAACGTGGGCGGCATTTTCGTCTCGATTCCACACAAGCCAGCCAGCGTCAGCGCGGTGCAGCAGGCAAGCCGCCGCGCCACGCTGGCCGGGTCCTGCAACGCCATTTACAGGGACGCAGCCGGCGTGCTGACTGGTGACCTGATCGACGGCGAGGGCTTCATCCGCGCCTTTGACCGGACCTGCGCCGGCAAGGATCCAAATCCTGCCACGTCGCGCGCCCTGGTGGTCGGCACCGGCGGCGTGGGCTGCGCAGTGGCCTACGCATTGGCCGAAAGGGGCTTCGCGCAGGTTGTCATTTGCGACACGCGCCCGGAACAGGCGGTGGCCCTGCGGGAGCGCCTGCAGCAGGCCTTCCCTGCCGTCCAGATCCTGATCGGCACGCCGCAAGCCGCCGGCTTCGACGTCGTGGTGAACGCCACCCCGCTCGGCATGCACGCGGACGACGCCTTGCCCGTCGACCTGCAAGGCGTGTCGCCAGGCTGCATCGTGGCTGACTGCGGCATGAAGATCGAGATGACGCGCCTGCTGCGCCAGGCGCAGGAGCTGGGCTGCCGCATCCAGAAGGGCAAGGAAATGCTGATCGAGCAGGCGCCCCTGTACCTGGAGCACTTCGGCTGGCCGGGCGTGTCTTCGGACGAATTCCGCGCACTGGAGGCACTGTGAACCTCTCCAACTTCGGCATGGACAGCATCACCCTGGCGGGTCCGCTGGAAGCCAAGCTGCGCGCCTCGCAGGCGCTGGGCTTCTCGCAAATCATGCTGTGGGCGCGCGACCTGGCCGGCCATCCCGGCGGGCTGGATGAAGCGGTGCGCATCGTGCGCGGCAGCGGCGTGCGCGTCACCGGCATCCAGGTGATGCGCGATTACGAAGGCTTGAGCGGCGCGCTGCACGACTACAAGTTCGACATCGCCAAGCAGATGCTGCGAGTGTGCCAGGCCGTGGGCGCGCCGCTGCTGATGGTGTGCTCCACCACGTCCAGCCACGCCAGCGGCGACATCAATCTGGTGGCGCGCCAGCTGGCGAAGCTGGCGACGGCCGCGGTGCCGCTGGGGGTGCGCGTGGGCTTCGAGGCGCTGTCCTGGGGCCGCCACATCAACCAGTACGAGCAATCGTGGGCCGCGGTGGAGCTGGCCGACCACGCCAACCTGGGCGTGGTGCTGGATTCCTTCCACATGCTGGCCAACGGCGCGGATCTCGACGGCCTCGCCGACATCCCGGCGCACAAGATCGCGATGGTGCAACTGTCCGACTTCATGTGGCGCGAGATCCGCAGCGCCGAGGAACGCCTGGAGACGGCGCGCCACCTGCGCGTCTTCCCTGGCGAAGGCGCGCATTCGGCCGAACTGGCCGACCTGCTGCGCCGTCTCGACCGCGGCGGCTATCGCGGCGACTACAGCTTCGAAGTCTTCAACGACGACTACCTGCAGCTCTCGCCGGAGATCGTTGCGGGGCGCGCCCACCGCTCCGCCAAATGGGTGACGGACCAGGTACTGCGCCGCAGCCTGGAAGTTCGCCGCCCCGTGCATGGCCAGCCCGTGATGGCGTGAGGACGATGATGACGCAATCCGTGATGGTCCTGAACGGACCTAACCTGAACCTGCTGGGCCAGCGCGAGCCGGGCATCTATGGCGCGCACACGCTGGCCGACGTGGAAGGCCTGTGCCGCAGCGCCTGCGCCCAGCACGGCCTGGCGCTGGAATTCCGCCAGTCCAACCACGAAGGTGTGCTGATCGACTGGCTGCATGAGGCAGGCGCCGCCCAGGCGCGCGGCGAACTGGCGGGCGTGGTCTTCAACGCCGGCGCCTATACCCACACGTCGGTGGCCCTGCATGACGCCATCAAGGGCGCACAGGTCAAGGTGATCGAGCTGCATATCTCGAATGTGCATGCGCGCGAGCCGTTCCGCCATCATTCCTATCTGTCGCCTGCGGTGCAGGGCGTGATCGCCGGCCTTGGCGTGCATGGCTACGAGCTGGCCATCGCTGCCCTGGCCATGGGCCGGAAAGTGGCGGGGATGTGATGCGCGCACCGTCCCTGGGCCTGATCCTGGTGCTGCTGCTCGCCACGCAGACAGTGGGCAGCGACCTGTATCTGCCGGCGCTGCCGCAGATCGCCCAGGAACTGGGGCGCCGCAGCGGCGAGGTGCAATCGACGCTGACTGCCTTCGTGCTGGCCTTCGGCCTGTCGCAGCTGGCAGCTGGGCCGATTGCCGACCGCTACGGCCGCCGCCGCACGCTCCTGTGGGGCCTGGCCCTGTACACGGTGGCCGCCTGGACTTCGGCGCTCACTTCCGACTTCGGTCTGCTGCTGGCCAGCCGCACGGCGCTGGGTGCAGGCGCTGGTGCCTGCGTGGTCGGCGCCCGCGCCCTGATCCGCGACAGCTATCCGGGCGCTTCCGGCTTGCGCGTGATGGCTCGCAGCATGGGCGGCATGGCGGCAATCGGCGCTTGCGCGCCGGTGCTGGGCGGCCTGGCCGTGCAGGCGTTTGGCTGGCATGCGGCGAATGCCGCGGTAGCCTGCTTCGGCACGCTCGCCTGGCTCGCGGTGTATCTGCGTCCAGCCGAGGCGCATACGCCCGCCTGGACAACGCCGGGTGGCGCGCTGCGCAGCTTCCTGGCGACGCCGCAGTTTCTCTATTCGTCGGTGCTGGCGGGGCTGAGCTACAGCGGGGCGCTGGTTTTCCTGCTGCTCTCGCCGTTCATCTTCATTGAGCACTTCGGCATGTCGCGCACGGCATACGGCGTGGTGCCCGCCGCCTGCACCCTGTCCTTCCTGTGCGGGACGGTGCTGTGCCGCAAGGCGCTGCGGCGCTGGAGCGTGCCACATACGGTGCGCATCGGCGCCTGCCTGTCGCTGCTGGGCGGTGCGGTGCAATTGCTGCTGTGGCGCAGCGAATGGCGTTCGGCCTGGGCCCTCGCCGTTCCGCAGTGCGTGTTCATGCTGGGCCACGGCTTCCATCAACCATGTGGACAGGCCGGGGCCGTGGCGCCCTTCCCGGCCAACGCCGGATGGGCGGCAGCGCTGTCCGGCTGCATCATCACCGGCCTTGCCTTCATGGCGGGCCAGCTGGCGTCAGCCAGCAACCGGCCGCCGGCGGAAACGCTGGTGGCCTGCATGGCGGGGTTAAGCGCCCTGCTCGGATTGACAGCCTTCGGCGCCATCCCAAGGGCGTACAGGCTGTCCAGGGCCATCAACTAAAAACAAGAATTTACAACAACGGAGACAGTATGAAGAAGCAGCTATGCCTGTTGGCAGGGCTGGTGGGCGGCGCCGCGTCGGCGCAGTCGCTTTCCCAGACCACCCTGTACGGGAATTTCGATGAATACGTGGGCTATATCCGCAGCAGTAGCGGCGCCAGCATCACGGGCCTGAACGACGGCGCCATCCTGCGCAGCCGGCTCGGCGTGCGCGGCGGCGAAGACCTGGGCGGCGGCTACCAGTTCAAGTTCACGCTGGAGCAAGGCTTCGCCGCCGATACCGGCGCCATGGCCGACAGCGCCCGCCTGTTCGACCGCCAGGCCTGGATCGGCGTGGTGGGGCAGTTCGGCGAATTCCGCATCGGCCGCCAGAACACGGAAATCTTCCTGATCGGCGGCGCCATCGACTACACCGACCGCACCACCTTCGGCTCGCTGTTCAACACCTTCGGCATTCCCTCGCGCTACGACAACGACCTCTATTACAGGTCGCCGCGCCTGCAGGGCGCGCAGCTCACGCTGCATTACGCGCTGCCGGAAAATAGCGGCAAGGCCGACAACGGCCCCGTGCTGCAGGCTGCGCTGGACTGGCAGGCCGGCCCCTGGCGCGCCGGATACGTAGGCCTGAGCGCGCGTCCGAACGGCGCCACGGCCACGGTGCGCAACCACATCGTGTATCAAAACCTTTACCTGAACTACCAGTACAGCAAGGGCAAAGTCTACCTGGCCCTGGGGCGCAGCAATAACAGCACCGCCAGCGACAAGGGCTACAACGCGGCCGCCATCCTGAGCAACATCAGCAGCCCGAATAACTACTTCCCCGGCACGGACGTCAACGCCGCGCGCTACTACAACCTGGCGCAGGTATCGGCCGACTACCGCATCAGCCCCCAGCTGCGCGTAGGCGCGCTGTATGGCGTGCTGCATGACACTTCCGGCGGCGGCGCCAGCGCGCGTGGGTTCAACGCCGGCGCCTACTACGACCTGTCGAAGCGCACCACGCTGTACGGCTTCGCGAGCCGGATGTCCAACGACAGCAAGGCCGGCTTCCGTTTCAGCGGCTCGGCCGGCCCCTCGGCCAACCTGTCCGGTGCGGACGTGAACGGACAAAAACTGACCGGCCTGCAGGCCGGCATCCTGCACCGCTTCTGAATCACCCGATTCACTTATCTATAATTCGTTCTTGGAGGGACGCAATGTCGACCGCAACCGCAACTGAGCAGGCCAAGCCGCAGGCTGCCGCCTCGCAGCAACCGAACCGCTCGCCGCGCAAGGCGGCGCTGGCCAGCTGGATAGGCAGCGCCGTGGAGTATTACGACTTCTTTATATACGGGACTGCCGCCGCCCTGGTGTTCGGCAAGATCTTCTTCCCCGCCTTCGACCCGGCCGCCGCTGCCGTCGCCGCTTTCGCTACCTTCGGCGTGGCGTACATTACACGCCCCATCGGCGCCGTCATGCTGGGGCATATCGGCGACAAATACGGCCGCAAGAAGGTGCTCACCTTCACGCTGCTGCTGATGGGGGTGTCCACCTTCCTGGTCGGCATGCTGCCCACCTACGACCAGGCCGGCATCGCATCTCCCATCATGCTGGTGGTGCTGCGCATGCTGCAGGGCGTGTCCGCAGCGGGCGAACAGGCTGGCGCCAACTCGATGACGCTGGAACACGCGCCATCCAATCGCCGTGCTTTCTTCACCAGCTTCACGCTGAGCGGCACGCAGGCGGGCCTGATCCTGGCAACGCTGGTCTTCCTGCCCGTGTCCGCCCTGCCGGAAGAACAGCTGCTGGCCTGGGGCTGGCGCATTCCCTTCTTCCTCAGCGCGGTGGTGGTGATCGTCGGCTTCTGGGTGCGCCGCACCTTGCCGGAAACGCCGGCCTTCCAGGAGGATTCGTCGCATAAGTTGGACAAGCTACCACTGGCCGTGCTGTTCCAGCAGCACAAGGCCAACCTGCTGCGCGTGATCTTCGCCGCCCTGGTGTCCGTGGTGAGCACGATCTTCAGCGTGTTTACACTGTCCTACGCCGTCAACACCATGCACATTCCCCGCTCCACCATGCTGACGGTGCTGGTGCTGGCGAACGTGCTGGCACTGGGCGCGATTCCCGCCTTCGCGGCGCTGTCCGACCGCATTGGCCGGCGCCCGGTGTTCATCTTCGGTGCGCTCGGCTCGGCGGCGCTGATCTGGCCGTATATGTGGGCGATCAGCGTCGTCAACATCCCGCTGATCTATGCGTTCGGCCTGCTGCTGTCCGGCGTGGTGTACAGCGCCGCCAACGGCGTGTGGCCGGCGCTGTACGGTGAAATGTTCAGCACCCGCGTGCGCCTGTCCGGCATGGCGATCGGCACCCAGATCGGCTTCGCACTGGGCGGCTTCGCGCCGACCATCAGCGCCGCTATCCTGCGGCCGGACGCCATGGGCTGGGTTCCCGTCGCGGCCTTCGTCACCTGCACTTCCGCGATTTCCGCCCTTTCAGTGTGGAGCGCACGCGAAACCTGCCGCGTGCCCATGCACGAACTGGGAAGCCGGTAACGCCGGTTCCGGGTTGTGAGATCATTACGCCAGAAGCCCTCTGGCGTAAGCTCATGACACCCGATAATCCGACGCCCACGGTGGAAAGGGAATACTTCTTCGGCCCCTTCCACTTCATTCCCGGCCAGCAGCTCTTGCTGTGCGAGGATGCGCCGCTGCGCGTCGGCGGCAGGGCGCTGGCGATACTGGAAGTGCTGGTCGAACAGCCTGGCGAGATTGTCAGCAAGCCGGCTCTCTTCGCGCGCGTTTGGCCCAGGACCGTGGTCGAGGAAAGCAATCTGAAGGTCCATATTGCGGCGCTGCGCCGGGCGCTGACCGACGGCGGAGGCGAAAATCAATACATTGCGACGGTAAGCGGCAGGGGCTACCGATTCGTGGCGCCCGTGATTCAGCAGAACAAGGCAGCGTCCCCACTGCCGGTGCCGGCCTGCTGGGAGGAGCGGAACAAGCTTCCCCTTCCCTCTTCGCGCCTGGTTGGCCGCGCCGCGAATGTGGCCGCACTGCTGCGCATCATGGAGCAATCGCGGCTGGTGAGCATCGTAGGTGCGGGCGGCATCGGCAAGTCCACTCTGATGCTGCAACTGGCAGAAACGTATATTGCGCAAGCGGGGGTCGAGGTCTGCTTCGTGGATCTGGCGCCTTTGTCCGGGCCGGAGTTCCTCACCGGCGCCGTGGCCACTGCCCTTGGCGTTTCCATCCATTCAGGCGACGGCTTGCAGGCGATGCTGGCCAATTTGCGGGAACGGCGGCTGCTGCTGGTGCTCGATAGCTGCGAACACGTGATCGATGCTGTTGCGATGCTCGTCTGCAGCATCACCGCCGAAGCGCCCGGCGCCATGGTACTAACTACGAGCCGCGAACCGCTAAGGGTCGCCGGCGAACATGTGTACCGGCTGCCGCCGCTGGAATATCCGGCGCCGGAGGAAGAGCTTACGGCTGGTCAAGCGCTGGAGTATCCGGCCATCGCGCTCTTCGTCCTGCGCGCGTCCCAGTCACTGGAAGGCTATCAGCTGACCGATGCCGACGTGCCGGCAGTGGCCGAGATTTGCCGACGGCTCGAAGGTATCGCACTTGCGATCGAGCTGGCCGCGACACGCATAGACGCTTTCGGCGCGCAGGAGCTCGCGGCGCGCCTGGATGAGCGCTTCCTGCTGCTCAAGCGCGGCCGGCGTTCGCCGATTGAGCGCCATCGTTCACTCGATTCAGCCCTGGACTGGAGTTATGAACTGCTGCCGGAAAATGAGCGGATCCTGCTGTGCGCCCTCTCCTTGTTTTCGGACAGCTTCACGCTGGAAGCTGCGACGGCCTTCTGTGCACAGCTCATCGAGGACGGGATTTCCGTCATCGACGGAGTGGCGAACCTGGTGCATAAGTCACTGCTGTCCGTGGACATTGGCGGCCCGCGCGTTCATTACCGCCTGCTCGACACGACCCGCGCTCACGCCAGGGAAAAATTGGAACTGCGCGGCGAGATGGCCGCCATGCAAAGGCGTTACGTGGAGTTCCTTCGCGTCTCGCTTGAACGCGCTGGTGCGGATTCGGATGCCCGCTGTCTCGATGACGTGCGCAAAGGGCTTTTGTGGGCCTTTTCGCCGGAGGGCGATGCCGCGCTTGGCGTGGCCCTGACGATCGCCGCGGTTCCGCTCTGGATGCGGCTATTGCTGCCGGAGGAGTGCTGCCGTTCCGTGGAACGTGCGCTCTTGAGTGGGCCGCTGAGCGAACGCGATGAAATGAGGCTGCGGGCGGCCATGGCGACGGCAACGCTGTATGCACTTGGTCCCGTGGCCACCACGCATGAAACATGGATACGTGTCCTTGAGCTTGCCGACGCACAGGGGGATGCGAAGTACCAGCAACTGGCGTTGTGGGGCATGGCCGTCTACCGCAGCTATTGCGGCGACGCCGGCGCGGTATCGGAACTGGCAAAGCGCTTCAGCGCGATCGCGGCAAAGAACGGCGATCATGCAGCTTTGGTCGGCATGGAGCGCCTGGTCGGCACCGCATTGCATTACGCGGGCGACCAGCATGCCGCGCGCAGGCATCTGGAAGCGATGCTGCGGCAGTATTCTGCGCCGCTCGGCAGCTCGCTGATGGCGCGCTTCCAGCTGAATCAGAGGAGCGCGGCGCTTGCTACGCTGGCCGAGGTGCTCTGGCTGCAAGGCTGTCCGGACCAGGCCACGCAGGCGATCCAGGCGGCGTTGCAGGAGGCGCGCAGTGATTCCAGCCATCCAGAGTCTCTGATGAACGCCATTTCGGGGGCCGCATTCCCGCTCGCCGTGCAGCTTGGCGATTTCGCGGCGGCAGAGGTGCTATTGGAAGAGTTGTCGCGTTGTCTGGCGATGCATGCACAAACTTTGTGGGAGACTTTGCGGAACTGCCTCGAGGCGACTTTGGGCGCGCTGCGCGGGGAGCCCGCGGGTCTCGCCCTGCTGCACGCTTCCGTCAAGCAGCTGCAGGCGGCGGGGTATCGCATGCAGTTGACCAGCCAGCTGGGTTTGCTGGCGTCCATCCTCGGCGATCAGGGGCAGCACGACGCCGGCCTTGCGCTCATCGAGGAGGCGCTGGCGCTTTGTGAGGCAGGCGCCGCGCGATGGAATCATGCGGAGCTGCTGCGGATAAAAGGCACGCTGCTGGAGAAGCGGGACCCTGCTCTTGCGGAACAGCTCTATCGCCGCGCGCACGGACTGGCAAGGCAGCAAGGTGCGCTGTCATGGGAGCTGCGCGCGGCGAATAGCCTGGCCTGGCTGAAGGCGCTGCAATGCAACAGGGCGGATTCGATTGAGCTGCTGCGTGATGTGTTCAGCCGCTTTAGCGAAGGCTTCGACACTGCCGATTTGCGCACAGCACGCGGCCTGTTGGATCGCGCGTCTGCGTGAACAGGGTTGCAGCCGGCGGCACTTGCGCACGGCGCTCGGCCTGCTGGGGCAGCCGCCGATTTGCACCCCGCGCGCGGGCTGGTGGATCGCGCGTCGGAGCGGGCAAGGTGGCGGCTGCGGGGCGTCAGGCTGCCTGGCGGCGGCGCGTTTCGTAGGCTTCGCCGAAGACTTTCTTCGCCTGTCCGCGCACCTGCACGAACTCCAGCTGCTCGCCCTCCGGGCCCTTCGCGTAGATCAGCGTCCACCCGTCCGACTTGCCGCTGGTGATACGGTTAGTCAGGGTATTCAGGGGCGCGCGCTGGCGTTCCTGCTCGCTGGGCGACGAGATGATGCGATTCGCCTTCACATTGGTCATGCCACGTTTCGCCGCCTCGGCTTCGAGATCGCGCACGAGCTGGTTGAAGTCGACATCGTCGCGAATGTAGAAGCAGACGTGCATCGATTTCGGGAAGGCCGGGCTGGTGTTCTCATGCGGCGGCGCGAAGCTGGCGCCGCTGCCCTGCGGCTGGCTACTGTCGCGATACTGCAGCAACTCGATGACGACATTGTCGAACTGGATGAAGCGCACATCCAGCCGCTGCGAGCCGCCGCGCAAGTCGGGAATGCCGAGCGTACGCGGATTGACGTGACGCTCCGCCGCCTCCAGCTCTTCGGCCAGCAATAGCGTGTTGTGAATGACATCGCCCTGGAAGTCGCCATCGCGCATGATTTCGGTGCCACCCAGCACCTGGGTATAGAACTCGTAGGCGCGGTCCATATTCTGCACGGTGATGCCGAAGTGCTGCACGCCCTGCAACCTTGCGCCCAGCACGCCACGGTTGCCCGCTGGCGTTGGCGTTGGCGGTGCTGCTGTCGCCGGCGCAATTGCTGATATTCCTGCGATGCCTGCCGCTGCCACCAGTCCTGCGGCGCGAATTAGCTCACGGCGGCGTGCATCCTGTGGGCCATCCGTATTTTCGATTTCCATGGTCGTTTCCTCAATATCGTCAGTTCATGCCACCGTCTTGATGGCGGAACCAACAGGCTATCCCAGCTGAAGGACGACATTGGTTAATGCGCGGTTAATTTAAGCAAAGGTGTGGGCGAGGACATTTACCTTTCTTAACTTCTGCTTGCCGCGAGGCGTCAGTACGCTGTCGGAACCCTGGCCGCACGGCTCCGGGACAAACGTCACCTTGAGAAAGATATGCTGAATTTCGAATTACACAACCCAACTCACATCGTTTTTGGAAAAGAGACTATCGGGCGGATTAATGAACTGGTTCCTCCGGGCGCCCGCGTGCTGGTGCTGTATGGAGGCGAGAGCGCACGACGCAACGGCGTGCTGCAGCAAGTGCATGAGGCGCTCGGCTCGCGGGTCGTCGTTGAATTTGGTGGCATCGAGCCCAATCCGAGCTTCGAGACCTTGATGGGCGCCGTCGATATTGTGCGCGACAAGAAGCTCGATTTCCTGCTGGCCGTCGGCGGCGGCTCCGTCATCGATGGCACAAAGTTCGTGGCTGCGGCTGCGGGCTACGACGGGGACGCGTGGGAGATCATGGAAACCCATGGCGCGACGGTCACGCGGGCAGTCCCGTTCGGCGCGGTGCTGACCCTGCCGGCAACCGGCTCGGAAATGAATCGCGGCGCGGTAATCACCAGGAAGGCGACGCAAGCCAAGCTGGTTTTCTCGAGCCAGCACGTCTATCCGCGTTTCTCCATCCTCGATCCGACTGTGACCTATACCTTGCCGTCGCGGCAGCTCGCGAATGGCGTTGTGGATGCCTTTACGCACGTCATGGAGCAGTATCTGACCTATCCGGTCGACGCCAGGGTGCAGGACCGGATTTCGGAAGGCTTATTGCAAACGCTGATCGAGATCGCACCTCGGGTGCTGTCGGAGCGCGAAGATTATGACGCTCGCGCCAACCTGATGTGGGTCGCCACCCTGGCGCTCAATGGACTCATTGCCGCCGGCGTGCCGGAGGACTGGTCGACGCACATGATTGGCCATGAACTGACCGCGCTGCACGATATCGAGCATGCCCGCACGCTGGCCATTGTGCTGCCCGCGAATATGCTGGTGCGGCGTGAGGCGAAGCGCGCCAAGTTGCTGCAGTACGCGGAGCGCGTGTGGAATATCACCGACGGAAGCGAGTCCGAACGTATCGACGCTGCGATTGCGGCAACGCGCGGCTTTTTCGAAGGCCTGGGCGTTCCCACACGCTTGCGCGATTATGGCGTCGGCGCGGAGGATATCGATGCTGTGATCGCGCAGCTGGAGGCGCATGGCATGACGGAGCTTGGCGAGCGGCAGGATGTGACGCTGTCGGTTAGCCGACTTGTTCTTGAGGCGGGCCTGTAGGAAGGGCTGGCGGGGGCCCGCGCTTCCGGGAGCCCCGCACCTGCGAGGGGGGACCCGCATCTGTGCTGGGCGCTTCCAACTGGCACGGGCCGGTGCGATTTTAGTAGCGTTTCGCGTTCTCAAAGGCATTTTTAGTAAGGGGGAGCGCGATTTAGTATGGTTTAGCAGGAAGTAGTAGCGCTTAGTAAAAAGCGATTTTCGGAGAGGCCTCCTGTCTGCGCTTGCCGATGTCTGCCGGTTAGCGCGGATAGCGGCGGGGGCTGCGGAGCGCGGCCGCCATGTGGCGGCATTGCGGGCATGCCGCATGGGCGCCGGCGGCGCATGGCGAAGCGTGCCGCAGAGCGGCGGCGGATTGCGGGACGTGCCGCGAGAGTGCTGGCGCGGGCTGCGGGGCGTGAAGGGAAAAAAGCGGCGGGGGTGGGGCCTGCCGCTTTGGGCTGGTGGTCAGGCTGCGTCGGCGAGAGGTGGGTAGTCGGTGTAGCCTTCGGCGCCGCCGCCGTAGAAGGTGTCGCGGTCGGCTTCGGCGAGTGGCGCGTTGCGGCGCAGGCGGGCGACGAGGTCCGGGTTGGAGATGAACGGACGGCCGAAGGCGACCATGTCTGCGTGTCCGGACTCGGCGGCGTCGATGGCCATCTGGCGATCGTAGCTGTTGTTGGCAATGTACTTGCCGCCGAACTTTGCGTGCAGGCGCTTGAAGTCGAAATCGCCGGCGCCATTGTCGCCGCGGGTCTGTCCTTCCACGCAGTGCAGATAGGCCAGGCCAAGCTTGCCGAGCTGCTCGGCAAGGTAGAAATACGTGCCTTCAGGATCGCTGTCCAGCGGCGTGTCGCCGACCGCGCGGGTGATCGGCGACAGGCGTACGCCGACACGATCCGCGCCCCAGACTTCGGCCACGGCGGTGATCACCTCGATCGGCAGGCGCGTGCGGTTCTCGACCGGGCCGCCATATTGGTCGGTGCGCTTGTTGGTGCTGTCGCGGATGAACTGTTCGAGCAGATAGCAGTTAGCGGCATGCACTTCCACGCCGTCGAAACCAGCTTCCAGGGCACGGCGCGCGGCATTGCGGTAATCGTCCACCAGGCGCTGGATCTCCGCCGTTTCCAGCGCGCGCGGCATCGACGGGCGCTCGACGGTCTGGCTTTCCAGGAACACCTGCTCACCGGCCTGGATCGCGGACGGCGCCACCGGAGCGGCGCCGTTCTCCTGCAGGCTCACGTGCGACATGCGTCCCACATGCCATAGCTGGCAGACAATCTTGCCGCCCGCTTCATGCACCGCATCGGTGATACGGCGCCAGGAGGCCACGTGCTCCTCCGTGTAGATGCCGGGCGTGAAAGCATAACCGCGGCCTTCACGCGAGATATTCGTCGCTTCGCTGATGATCAGTCCCGCCGTGGCGCGCTGACGGTAGTACTCGATGGCGAGTTCGGAATGCACGCCTTCCATGTCGGCGCGCGAGCGGGTGAGCGGCGCCATGGCGACACGGTTGGCGACTTCGATCGCGCCAATGGCGGTGGGAGAAAAAAGCTTTGCTTCGGTATTGGTTGACATTCGGTCAGCTCCATAAAGTTTGCGGGATTGCCCGAAGAGCAGAATAGTCATTCAACGCCGAAGCGGAGGTTAATCGTGGTAAAGCGAGGTTAATCGCGCGCTTCACACAAAACGCATGAAGGCTTCATGATTTCATCCTATAGTTATCTCATCGACATCCTGAGGAGGCGCCATGCGCGGCAAGGAAAAAATGGACGCTGGCGGACTTTGTCGTCGGCGGCATCCTGCTCGTCGGCGCCGCGCTGGTCTATGTATTCCTGGCGAGGCAGCTGCCATCCCGCCGACTCGCCGTGGGCCTGGGCATCATGGCGGTCCTTGTGCTGGTCTGGCTGGAACTCGCCGTGGGCCTGTTCGGAACACCGTTGGCCGGGTCATAGCCGCTAGCGGACTGCCGTCAGCACCGCCTTGGCCGCATCGGGCGGGCTGCCGCCTTCCATGACGAGCACTTCGCCGCCGTGTGCCGCCACCGCGCCTTCGCTGGCCAGTTCGCGCACCGGGCCGATCATCGTGCCGTTTGCCATGCCCTTGTCGTTCGTCTTGAAGCTGCCCACTGCCGTTGGCGACCCGTTCAGGTAGACGCTGTATTCCGTATCGGGCTTCAGCTTGAACAATGAAACTTCCAGCGCGTCGACCACGCCCAGGTTGCGGGACACGATAAAGCCGCGCGCCTCGCCTTGCGGCGCGCGCAGGCTGAGATTCACCGAGTCCTTGTTCGTACGAGGCACGAGATTTTCCTTGCCCTCGCCCTGTGGCACCGCGTGGGACACATATACCAGCGCCTGCGGCGCCTGGCCGCCAGGTATCGTCGCAATCACTTTATTCGCGGCCGGGTCGATCACCTGCACGCCATCGCCATTCTCCATGCCGGCGTACACGCGGCTGAAGTCATCCGAACTCCAGATCCCGTGCGGCAGCGCACCGGTGGGAATGGTGGCGACCAGCTTCGCCTCCTTCTCCGTCGTATAGACCTTTACCGCGTTCTCGCCGCCGATCGTCACATAGGCCAGCGTGCGGCCGTTCACCCTGGCGAAGGCCAGGTGGTTGGTGATGAAACCCGTATCGATCACCCCTATCACTTCCAGCGTGCGCGTATCGATGCGCGTGACTTTCCCCACATCCTTGTGCGTCATCCACACCTCGCGGAAGTCGGGTGTGAATTGCAGGAAGGGCGAGAAGGGGCTCGTCACCGGAATCCGCTTCACGATCTGCTTCGTCTTCACATCGATGATATCGACAGTCGGCGTGAAGCTGGAAACCACGAAGGCCAGCTTGCCGTCCGGATGGAACTGGACCATGCCCGGCCCCACCTCCGTCTTGATGCGGTCCGTTTCCTTGAACGTTTGCGGATCGATGACGGAGATGTAGTCCTCGCCGCGCACCACCACCCATACTTCCTTGCCGTCGGCGGTGAAGAAGCCCTCGTGCGGTGAACGGCCCACGTAAGTCTTGCCCTTCACCTTGTTGGTCGCCGTGTCGATGAAGGTCGCCGAATTCGAACCGGTGGAAATCACGACCAGCGTCTTGTGGTCCGGCGAAAAACCCAGGCCATGCACATTGATCTCACCCTTGTACAGCGGGGACAGCACATCCGGCCGCGGATTGCCAAGCCGGATCTGCCCCAGCAGCGTATTGCTGGCCGGGTTGAAGACGGAAACCGTATTGCTGTTCTGGTCCGCCGTATAGACGCGGTCCTGCGGCGACGGCGCGGCAAAGGCGGCCGGCAGGGCCAGCGCGGCGACGGTGGCGATCAGCGTGTACTTAGTGATGTTCATGCGAGTCCTCTTGTTTTGAATTGTGACGGGCCAGCCAGGCTTGCATCTGCCTGATCTCGTTCTGCTGCTCGGCGATGATGCCCAGCGCCAGATTGCGCACCTCGGGGTCCTTGCTGTAGAGGAGCACGGCCTTGGCCATGTCGATCGCGCCCTGGTGATGCGGAATCATCATGCTCATGAAATCGTGCTCGCTATTGCCATTCATGGGCGCCCGCGTCATGCCCGCATCCATGACGGCCATGGCGTCATCCATCAGGTCTGCGAAGGGTTTGGCCGTGGTGGCCGTGAAGACGGGCGCGGCGGAATGGCTTGCCGCGCCGTGATGATGCTGAGCGTCCTGCGCGGATGCCGCCGCGGCGGCCAGGCAGCACGCCAAGCCGGCGAAGTATTTCTTCATGAATTGTCTCCCTGTCATGTGGGTGGCCCCAGTGTAGAGAAACAGTAGCAACAAACTGATTACGACGGCATTACAAATGAACTGTCATCAGTTCGTAATAGTCCAGTCATGACTTGGTCAGCGCCGCTTTTCTAAGATGGACTCCATCGCAGCACTCACCGGACTTTAAAGGAGAAACACCATGAAAAGCATCAAACTGACCGCCGCCGCCCTGCTCATCGCCGCGACCGCCGGCAGCGCCTTCGCCCAGGGCCCGAAGGGCAATCCCGCCGATTACGGCAGCCCGGTCGCCGCCGGCGCCACAGCCCGCAAGGTCGACCTGCAATCGGGTGCGCACTACGTCAACGTGACCAACGGCGAAACCGTCGAATTCACCAACGGCTCCGATTCCGTGATCTGGCACTTCGACACCTTCCCCGGCCAGAACGAGGTCGACCTGCAAGCCATCGCGCCGCAACTGAACGCACAGGGCGTGCGCGTGTACGTACAGGACAACCCGCTCTACCAGGGTTGATCGCGCTCAGCTGAACTGGTATCCGTCGAAGTCGATGGATACCATCAGCAGATCGCGCACCGGCTTCATGTCCGGGCCGCGGACGTAAGCGCGGCGGCGGGTCGGCATCATCAGGCCCTGGACTTCGATGTGGCCATCGATGTATTGCGCGGCGGGGAAGGAACCCGCCACGTCGACGTGGTAGTCGTGCCGGCGCAGCAGCAGGTCAGGGCCGAAGTAGAAGTCCTGGACTTCGCAGTGGCTGGCGATGTGCCGCGGGAAGCGCACGCGCAGGCCGCGCCACTGCTCGCCGCCCTCCTCGATGGCCGCAATCTCCTCCGCTTCAAAGCCCGGCATCGCCAGCAGGAAGGGCGACGTGAGATACGTCCACATCGCATAGCCGTTGAAGTAAGCCCGGTGCAGAGGATTCCAGGGCGTATTCATCGTGTGCCCAGCGAACGCCGCGCGCGGATCGGCCAGTTCCCTGACGATTTCGCCATCGGTGGTTTCGATTGCCACGCGCTCCGGCCGGAAATTCGTGCGCCAGTTCGGCTGGCCGAAGGGCGCCACCGAAGCGAATTCCTCATGCAGCGACACCGTCTGCCGGCGCGGCGTGGAATCCTGGATCAGGCCCTTCAAGGGCCATAAGCCGCCGCCGCTGACCACTTCCACGCTGACCGTATTGAACTGCCTGAATCGCTCCAGGCCACCGTGTGCTGCAAGCACCGCTTCCATCAATGCATTCATTTAGAACTCCTGCTGCTGGCGGCGTTGCACGATCAGGTTGCCGACAATGACCTGTACCGCTTCATCTCGCTGGTTGAAGGTGGTGCAGCGCACCTTGATCACGCCCTGCTCCGGACGCGATTTCGAAGCGCGCACTTCGAGCACCTCGCTCTCCACCCGCAGCTCATCGCCCGGCCGCACCGGCTGGGGCCAGCGCAGTTCCTCGAAGCTGGCGCCGACGATGCCGCCGGCGAGGCGGAATTCCCCCTGCACCATCAGGCGCATCGTCAGCGCCGCCGTGTGCCAGCCGCTTGCGGCCAGGCCGCGGAAAATCGTGTCCTTTGCCGCCGCCTTGTCCAGATGGAAAGGCTGCGGATCGTATTGCCCGGCGAAGGCCTTGATCTGGTCCTCGTCCAACGTCGACTTGCCTGATTGATATTTCTGGCCGGGCGCCAGGTCTTCCAGGTACAGCGTGTTCATAGGGCCTCCTCCGATTAGATAACGATCGTTATGCTATCATGCTTGCGTTGTCGGCGCGGACCATTCCAAAACCCGTGTTGACTCCTTCGAAATACCTCAACGATTCTCAACCCACGAGAAGGAGAAACATTCATGCAATCCTTGAAATTAACCATTGCCACCCTGCTCATCGCTGCCACGGCCGGCAGCGCCTTTGCCCAAGCCCCGCGCGGCACGCCGGGCGATTATGGCAATATCGCCGCCGCGGGCACGGCGAGCCGCAAGGTCGACCTGAGTTCCGGCGCCCAAAGCATCAATGTCACCGATGGCGAAACCATCGAATTCAGCAACGGCTCGGATTCCGTAACCTGGCACTTCGACACTTACCCTGGCCCGACCGTGGTCAACCTGTCGACCATCGCGCCGAAGCTGAACGCGCAGAATGTCCGGGTCTACGTCCAGGAAAACCCGCTCTACCAATAATGTGCAGCAGCAGAGAACGGAGGAGACATGCGATACCCAGCAGGCTATAAAGAAGAACGGCGCAAGGAATTACTGAAGACTAGCGGCGAGGTCATCAAAAACAATGGCTTTTCCGCAACCGGCGTCGATGCGCTGATGGCGGCGTCCGGCGTGACGAGCGGGGCCTTCTACAGCAATTTTTCCTCGAAGAACGATTTGTTGAAAGCGCTGGTCGAAAGCGAGCTGGCCGGCCTGCGCGGCATCTGGCAAAACAATCCGCACACTGAAGCGGAAGCCTGGCTCGACTTTGAGCTGGACCGCTATCTGAGTCCCAGCCACGTGCAGCGCCCCGCCACCGGCTGCATGGTTCCGGCTATCGGTGCTGAAATCGGCCGCGCCGGCGAGGACATCAAGGCCATCTTCGAACGCGAAAGCCGCAAATGCGTGGACATGCTGGCTGCAAAGCTGGGCAGCGAAGCGCTGGCCTGGGCCTTCGTCAGCCAGCTGGTCGGCACCGTGCTGATGGCGCGCGCCATGCCAGGCGAAGCCGCGCAACAGGAAGTGCTCGACGCGGGGAAACAATTCCTGAAAGCCGCTGTACAATCCATCCGACAGTAAGCCAATCCCACAGGAGGCAGTCTGATGGTCGATCACACGCAAGCCTTGCAGGCCGATCACGCGATGCGCAATTGGGCGGACCCGTCGCCCGATCCCGTCAAGCCCGGCTCCGAGCGCCACCTGCGCATGTTCTGCGAACTGCTGCTCCAGACCCACAATCCCTACAAGCCTGCCGTCATCGACTGGCCGAAGCTCGAACCCGAAGCCCTGCACCGCGTCACCTCGCTGCCGATCTGGGACATCGCCGTGCAGACCGAAGGCCGCGCCTCGATCCGCGTGAAGACCTTTGCCGCAACCGTGCAGGACCCGCTGCTGCGCCGTGCGCTCGAAATGGATGCGGACGAGGAAGCGCGCCACAAGACCGTGCTCTCCAAATTAGTGGAAGCCTATGGCATCGAACTCGCGCCGGAACCGGACTATCCGCCGCCCGATGATCCGGAATGGGGCTGGCTTGTCACCGGCTACAGCGAATGCATCGACAGCTTCTTCGCCTTCGGCCTGTTTGCCGCCGCCAAGCGCTCCGGCTTCTTCCCATCCGAGCTGGTGGAAACGTTCGAGCCGGTGATCCAGGAAGAAGGCCGCCATATTCTTTTCTTCGTCAACTGGGCCGCCTGGTACAAGCGCCAGCTGCCATGGTGGCGCCGCCCCTTCTATTCGCTGAAGGTCTTGCGCGTGTGGGCTTTCCTGATCTGGGAGCGCATCGGCATCGCGCGCGGCATCGATGCCGACGGCACGGCCAACGACGCCAACTTCACGATGACCGGTTCCGGCGCCGTGGCCAAGCCGCTGTCGCCCAAGGCGCTGATTGAACTCTGCCTGAGCGAAAACGAGCGCCGCATGGCCGGCTATGACGCGCGCCTGCTGCGTCCCAATACGGTGCCGCGGCTGGCGCGGCTGGCGGCCAAACTATTGTAGATATCCCGCATTGCGGAACCAGCCCAGCGCCTCGCTCAAGCCTTGCGCGTAAGGGCGCGGCGCATAACCGAGCTCCCGCTCGGCTTTTGCGGAGGTGAAAAACATCCGGTAGCGCGACATCTTCAGCCCATCCACGGTGAGGAAAGGTTCGCGCCCCGTGAGCCGCGCCATGCCTTCGGCCAGGTGGGCCAGCGGATATAGCGGCCAGCGCGGCAGTTCCACCGATGGCGGCTTGCGTCCACTCAGCACGGCGATTTCGCGCAACAGTTCGCGCAGGCTCGCATCCTGGCCGCCGAGGATGTAGCGCTCCCCCACGCGGCCCCGTTCCAGCGCCAGGAAATGGCCCTCGGCCACGTCGTCAACATGAACGAGATTCAAGCCCGTGTCGACAAAGGCCGGCATTTTTCCTGCTGCCGCCTCCACGATTATGCGTCCCGTCGGCGTTGGCCGCACATCGCGCGGGCCGATGGGCGTGGAGGGATTGACGATCACGGCCGGCAATCCCTGCTCAGCCACCATGCGCTCGACCAGCCGCTCGGCCAGCACCTTGCTGCGCTTGTAGGCGCCGATGGCCTCTTCCGGCTGCAGGGCGGCATCCTCAGCGACCGGCGCGGTGGCGCCGGCCACGCGCAAGGTCGCCACGCTGCTGGTATAGACGATGCGCTGCACGCCGCAAGCCAGGGCCGCCTCCATCACGGCCTGCGTGCCGGCGGTATTGGCGCGCACGATTTCCTCGCTGTCCGGCGCCCACAGGCGGTAGTCGGCCGCCACATGGCAGAGAAAACGCACGCCCGACAGCGCATCGCGCATCGCGGCCTTGTCGCGCATGTCTCCCGCCACCACCCGTACGGGCAACCCTTGCACATTCCGGCGCGGGCTCGACGGCCGCATCAGCACGCGCACGCGCAGGCCGCGTTCGAGCGCCTGGCGCACGACCGCCGAGCCGACAAATCCCGACGCGCCGGTCACCAGAATGTCGTCTTCCTCCATCGCATTGGCCCATTCCAAAATAAAAAGTCGGTTGCGAAAAGTGCACACATGGCGATACCGGTATATAGTAAGTCCTGTTGCGCTGAATGTGTTGCAATTCACTAAAACTCAGGGTCCGAAGGGAGTCTCTGTTATGCAGGTGATACTTGCCCAACCACGCGGCTTCTGTGCTGGCGTCGTGCGAGCGGTCGAGATAGTAGACCGCGCGCTGATCAAGTATGGTGCTCCGGTTTTTGTCCGTCACGAGATTGTGCATAACAAGCATGTGGTCGAAGGACTGCGGCGCAAGGGGGCGATCTTCGTCGATTCCCTTGAAACAGTGCCGGCGGACGCGGTCACGGTGTTCAGCGCCCACGGCGTTCCCGCCGAGGTCGAGCGCGAAGCGGAGCAGCGCCAGCTGCGCCCCATCGACGCCACCTGCCCGCTCGTCATCAAGATCCACAACCAGGGACGCCAGTATGCCGCCAGCGGCCGTACGGTGATCCTGATCGGCCATGCCGGCCACCCCGAAGTGATCGGCACCATGGGCCAGATCCCCGGTGAAGTGATCCTGATCGAAACCGAAGCCGATGTCGCGCGCATGACGCTGCCGATCGATACGCCGGTGGCCTACGTCACCCAGACCACGCTGAGCGTGGACGATACGCGCAACATCATTGCCGCCCTCGAAAAGCGTTTCACGAATATCGTGGGTCCGGACACAAAAGACATTTGCTACGCCACGCAAAACCGCCAAAGTGCCGTCCGTCAGCTAGCTCGCCTGGTTGATGTTATTCTGGTGATCGGCGCCACGAACAGTTCGAATTCCAACCGCCTGCGCGAGATCGGCACCGAAAGCGGTGTGCCGAGCTATCTGATCGCAGACGGCAGCGAACTCGATCCTGCATGGGTGCGCGGCGCCGGAGTGGTAGGCATCACGGCCGGCGCCTCGGCGCCGGAAGCCATGGTCGAAGACGTGCTGGCCGCCCTGCGCAAACTGGGGCCGGTCGACGTGACCACCATGGATGGCAAGGAAGAACACGCCGAGTTCAGGCTGCCCGCAGAGTTGGCGGATGTGCAGCCGGTAACCGTCTGAACGACTTCTCGCAGGAGGCTGATTTGGCCATACCGTTTTTGCAGGCTGCCCGCGTGGGCAGCTACATCGTCCGCCAGCATCTGGCGGGCCGCAAACGTTATCCGCTCGCGCTGATGCTCGAGCCCCTGTTCCGCTGTAACCTCGCTTGCGCGGGTTGCGGCAAGATTGACTATCCCGACCCGATCCTGGACCTGCGCCTGTCGCTGGCCGAGTGCCTGGAGGCAGTGGACGAATCGGGCGCGCCGGTCGTTTCCATCGCCGGCGGCGAGCCGCTGCTGCACAAGGAAATGCCGGAAATCGTGAAGGGCATCATCGCCCGCAAGCGCTTCGTCTACCTTTGCACCAATGCGCTGCTGCTGGAGAAAAAGCTGGACCAGTACCAGCCCAGTCCCTACTTCGTATGGTCGGTCCACCTGGACGGCGACCAGAAGATGCACGACCATTCGGTGTGCCAGGAGGGCGTGTACGAACGGGCGGTGGCGGCTATCCGCGCAGCGAAGGCGCGCGGTTTCCGCGTCAATATCAACTGCACGCTGTTCAATGATGCGATTCCCGACCAGGTGGCGAACTTCTTCGATTCGCTGAAGGATATCGGGGTGGACGGCATCACCGTGTCGCCGGGCTATGCCTACGAGCGGGCGCCGGACCAGCAGCATTTCCTCACCCGTAACAAGACGCGTGAACTGTTCCGCGCCATCTTCGCGCGCGGCCGCGGTGGCCGCAACTGGGACTTCAGCCAGTCCTCGCTGTTCCTGTCCTTCCTGGCCGGGAACCAGACCTACCATTGCACACCCTGGGGCAATCCCTGCCGCACCGTATTCGGCTGGCAGCGTCCCTGCTACCTGCTCGGCGAAGGCTATGCGGCCACGTTCCGCGAGCTGATGGAAGAAACCGACTGGGATTCCTACGGCACCGGCAATTACGAGAAATGCGCGAACTGCATGGTGCACAGCGGCTACGAAGCGACGGCGGTGGCCGACACCTTCAAGCATCCGCTGAAGGCGCTGGCCGTCAGCCTGCGCGGCGTGCAGACCTCGGGGGCGATGGCGCCCGATATCGCGCTGGACAAGCAGCGCCCCGCCGAGTACACATTCAACAAGGAAGTGTCGATCCGGCTTGACCAGATCGGCCATCGCAAGGCGGGGCAGCCGCATGCCGCTGCAACGGCCCCGCGCGCGAATGCCTCGGCCAGCGCCGAAGCCGGAGGCCGCTGATCCATGGCCGCACTGGACTGGCCCGCCCTCACCGGCGCCGCACTGTCCGCCGCTGCATCGTCGTACGCACTGCTGGCCGCCATCGCTACCTTGCGCGCCCGTCGCACGTCCGCGGCCGCACCCGTGCCGGACGCGCGCGCTGCGGCCGCCGGCGCGACCGTGCTGAAACCCCTGTGCGACGCCGAGCCGCTCCTGTACGACAACCTGGCCACGTTCTGCCGCCAGCAGCACACCTGCTACCAGCTCGTCTTCGGCGTGCGCGATGCGAACGATCCCGCCGTCGCGGTGGTGCGCCAGCTGCAGGCCGACTATCCGAAATGCGACATCGCGCTGGTGATCGACCCGCGCACGCACGGCAGCAACCCCAAGGTCAGTAACCTGATCAATATGCTGCCCCACGCGCGCCACGCACACCTGGTACTGGCCGACAGCGACATCGCCGTGCCGCCCGACTACCTGGCGCGCGTCACCGCGCCGCTGCTGGACGCCGGAACGGGCGTCGTCACCTGCCTGTACCGCGGCCGCGCCGTGGCCAAGGGCTGGCCCCGGCTGGGGGCCCAGTTCATCGATGACTGGTTTGCGCCATCGGTGCGGATCGCCCATGGCGGCGGCTCGCGCAGCTTCGCCTTCGGCGCCACGATTGCCCTGCGCCGCGACGCGCTGCAAGCCATCGGCGGCTTTGAAGCGCTGAAAGACCGGCTGGCGGACGATTACTGGCTGGGCGAACTGACGCGCCGCCAGAAACTGCAAACCGTGCTGTCCGACGTCGTCGTCACGACCGACGTCACCGAGCGCACGCTGAAAGACCTGTGGCGCCATGAATTGCGCTGGATGCGCACAATCCGCTCGCTCAACACCGCCGGATTCGCCTTCACCTTCATTACCTTCAGCTGGCCCATGCTGCTGCTTGGGCTGATCCTGAACCATGCCCCGCTGGGCTGGACGCTGTTCGCCGCAGGCGCCATCGCGCGCAGCCTTCAGGCCGCCACGGCAGCCGGTCCCGGCGCCATCCTGCGCGCGCCCTTGCGCGATGCCCTGCTGCTGGCCGAATGGGCCGCCGCCCTCACCGGGTCGCGCGTACGCTGGCGCCAGCAAACCCTGTCCGTGCATGACGCACAACCGCTTCTGCCCGAAAGGACACCATGAAAACCCTGTTCCTCCAAGCTCCATCCTTCGATGGTTTCGACGGCGGCGCCGGTTCGCGCTACCAGGCCAAGCGTGAGATCAAATCCTTCTGGTATCCCACCTGGCTCGCCCAACCCGCCGCCATGGTGCCCGGCAGCCGCCTGCTGGACGCGCCGGCCGACGGCATCGGCGTGGAAGAAACGCTGAATATCGCATCCGGTTACGAGCTGGTGATCATCCACACCAGCACCCCGTCCTTCCCCACCGATATCAAGTTCGCCGGAGCGCTGAAAGCGCGCGAGCCGGCGCTGATGATTGGCCTGGTCGGCGCCAAGGCGGCCGTCGAACCCGACGCCACGCTGGGCGGCAGCCCCGCCATCGATTTCATCTGCCGCGAGGAATTCGACTACACCTGCCAGGAAGTCGCCGCCGGCAATCCGCTCTCCGATATCCTGGGCCTGAGCTACAAGCTGCCGGATGGCACGATCAAACATAACGATGCGCGCCCGATGATCGAGAACATGGATGAACTGCCTTTCGTGGCGCCGGTCTACAAACGCGACCTGAAGGTGGAGAATTACTTCATCGGCTACCTGAAGCATCCCTACGTCTCCATCTACACGGGCCGCGGCTGCCGCTCGCGCTGCACCTTCTGCCTGTGGCCGCAGACCGTGGGCGGACATCGCTACCGCGTGCGCTCGCCGGAAAACGTGCTGGCCGAAGTCAAATGGATCAAGGAGAACATGCCCGAGGTGAAGGAGATCATGTTCGACGACGATACCTTTACCGATTTCCGCCCGCGCGCCGAGGAAATTGCGCGCGGCATGGGCAAGCTGGGGATGATGTGGTCCTGCAACGCCAAGGCCAACGTCCCTTACAGCACACTGAAGATCATGAAGGAAAACGGCTTGCGCCTGCTGCTGGTGGGCTACGAGTCGGGCGACGACCAGATCCTGTTGAACATCAAGAAGGGCCTGCGCACCGATATCGCGCGCCGCTTCACGGCCGACTGCCGCGAACTGGGCATCACCATCCACGGCACCTTCATCCTCGGCCTGCCTGGCGAAACCCAGGATACGATCGAGAAGACCATCCGCTACGCGCAGGACATCAACCCGCACACGATCCAGGTATCGCTGGCCGCGCCCTATCCCGGCACGGTGCTGTACCAGCAGGCGCAGGACAATGGCTGGCTGAAGGACCGCAAGGTCATCAGCCTGGTCAACGAGGATGGCGTGCAG
>DASWYX010000424.1:0-10450 GCA_036404755.1 Pseudoduganella sp. | reverse complement strand
ACATTACCCGCGCGACGGGGGATTGGACGCTTTATTTCCTCTGCATCACGCTGGCGGTAACGCCGCTGCGCCGCTTCTCGAAATGGAATTGGGTGCTGAAGCTGCGCCGCATGCTGGGGCTGTATGCCTTCTTTTATGCGCTGCTGCATTTCACCACCTTCTTGTGGTTCGATCACTTCTTCGATGTGCAGGAGATGCTGAAGGATGTGGCCAAGCGGCCGTTCATTACGGTGGGCTTTACGGCCTTCGTGCTGCTGGTGCCGCTGGCGGCGACCAGTACCAACGCCATGGTGCGCCGGCTGGGCGGCAAGCGCTGGCAGTTGCTGCATAAGCTGATCTATGTGATTGCGCCGCTGGGGATTCTGCACTTCTGGTGGATGAAGGCGGCAAAGCACGATTTCGGGCAGCCGATCCTGTTCGGGCTGATCGTGTTTGCGCTGCTGGCGCTGAGGGTGTGGTGGGCGCGGGAAAAGTCGCTGGCGGAACAGCGGCGGATCAATGATCCGCCCTACGCACCAACACACGTCCGCGTTGGCGGCGAACGTTGATTACCGCTGTCGCGGCGGTGGGTACGATGGTTGAATTGCCGCATGGCGTAGGGCGGATCATTGATCCGCCGTGCATGCGGGCCCGGAGCGCAATTACTTGATCGTGGACTCCAGCGCGAACAAATCCGCCGGATTCTCGCGCTGGCGCACCACATGCACCTGCGCGCCATCGACGACCAGTTCAACCGCGCGGCCGCGCGTGTTGTAGTTGGACGCCATGGTCATGCCGTAAGCGCCGGCGGTTTTCATCACCAGCAGGTCGCCAGGCTCCACCGCCAGTTCGCGGTCGCGCGCCAGCCAGTCGCCGGATTCGCAGATCGGGCCGACCACGTCGAACATCGCCGACCCGGCGCCGGCCTGCACGACAGGCTGCATGTCCATCCACGCCTGATACATCGCCGGACGCGCCATGTCGTTCATGGCCGCGTCCACGATGCAGAAGTTCTTTTCTTCGCCGTGCTTGATGAATTCCACGCGCGTCAGCAGCACACCGGCGTTGCCGACGATCGAGCGGCCCGGCTCGAAGATCACCTTGATCGGCTGGCCGCCGTGCTTCGCGGCGCGCCAGGCGTCGATGCGCTTGAACAGGCGCCCCAGGTAGTCGCCGACGGGCACCGGAGCGCCGTCGCCATAGTCGATGCCCAGGCCGCCGCCGATGTCCAGGTGGTGCAGGTGGATGCCTTCCGCGTGCAGGGTATCGATCAGCTCAATCAGCTTGTCCAGCGCTTCCAGCAGGGGAGCGTCGTCCAGCAGCTGGGAGCCGATGTGGCAGTCGATGCCGACCACGTCCAGCGCCGGCAGCTTCGACGCGACGCGGTAAGTGTCCAGCGCATCGGAGAAGGCCACGCCGAATTTGTTGGCCTTCAGGCCGGTCGCGATATACGGGTGGGTTTTCGCATCCACGTTCGGGTTCACGCGCAGCGATACGCGCGCCTTCTTGCCCATGCCGGCCGCCACTTCGTTCAGGCGGTGCAGCTCGGGGATGGATTCCACGTTGAAGCACAGGATGTCGTGGGTCAGCGCCAGGCGCATTTCGTCCACGCTCTTGCCGACGCCGGAAAAGATCACCTTCTTCGCGTCGCCGCCCGCAGCCACCACGCGCAGCAGTTCGCCGCCGGACACGATATCGAAGCCCGCGCCGCGGTCCGCCAGCAGTTTCAGGATGGCCAGGTTGGAGTTCGCCTTCATCGCATAGCAGACCAGCGCATCGCGGCCGGCCGCGGCATTTGCGTATGAATCGAAGTTATCCAGCAGCGTCTTTTTGGAATAGACGTAGGCCGGGGTGCCGTACTGCTCTGCGATGGCGGTCAGCGCCACGCCTTCGGCGTGCATCACGCCGTTCTGGTATTCAAATTGGGACATAAATTATTGTTGGGAGGCGGGAGGAGTCGACGGCACGGGGGCGGACGGTGGCGCCACGCCTGGTTTTCCAAGGTTGTCGGAGGTGGCAGGCTTGGCTGGCGGCTTGGGCAGGTAGAGCGGGCCGGTCTGGCCGCATGCGGTCAGCAGTGCGGCGATGGCCAGCGCGGCGGGCAGTGCGATTCGGGACTTCACGATTAAAATAGGGTCTTGATAGGAATCTTGGAGTGTAGCATGACCGAATCGGAATTTTTGGAGCTGGCGGAAGAGACGCTGGATAGAATCGAGGCCGCGCTGGACCGCCTGGCCGAGCAGGACATGGTCGACGTCGAGTGCAGCCGCAGCGGCAATGTGCTGGAAATCGAGTTCCTGGGGAATGGATCGAAGGTGATCGTCAACAGCCAGGCGGCCATGCAGGAACTGTGGGTCGCGGCCCGCTCGGGCGGTTTCCATTACCGCCATGTGGATGGGACGTGGTGCGATACGCGCAGCGGACTGGAATTGTTTGCGGCTTTGTCGGAGATTGCTACTGCGCAGGGCGGGGCGCCGGTGGTGCTGGAACCCTAAAACCGGGGTCAGACGCAAGGGTCAGACCCTGGCCCGCCGCCGCCGATCGGGTCAGACCCTCGGGTCTGACCCAGGTTTTCGGTTCTAGAACAGCTCGTTCTTCACCGCATCCTTCGCCTTCTCCTCCGCCGGCGTGCCGCGGGTAGCGCCCTCCAGGCTCTGTACGCCCATTCCCGGCGGGTTCTCGGCATAGTAATACTCGCCGTCCGCCATGATGACGCCCTCCGGCACAGGCCTTTCCTCCACAGGAATATTCTTCAGCGCCTTCTGCATATAGCCGATCCAGATCGGCAGCGCCAGGCCGCCGCCGGTTTCGCGGTTACCCAGGTTGCGCGGCTGGTCGAAGCCGATCCAGGCGATGCCCACCAGTTTCGGCTGGTAGCCGGCGAACCAGGCGTCGATCGAATCGTTCGTGGTGCCGGTCTTGCCCGCGATGTCCGGCCGCTTCAGCGACAGCGCCTTGGTCGCGGTACCGAAGCGCACCACGTCCTTCATCATCGAATCCATCAGGAAGGCGTTGCGCTCGTCGATCACACGGTTCTTCTCGTCGCCCGCGCGGTCCGGCGCGGCCTGGGACAGTACCTTGCCATTCGCATCCGTCACCTTCGAGATCAGGTAAGGCGTGACCTTGTAGCCGCCGTTCGCGAACACGGAATATGCGCCGGCCATCTGCAGCGGCGTCACCGCGCCCGCGCCCAGGGCCAGCGTCAGGTAGGGCGGATTGCGCTCGGCGTCGAAGCCGAAGCGGGTCGCATATTCCTGGCCATACTTGGCGCCGATCTTGTGCAGGATGCGGATCGAGATCATGTTCTTCGACTTGGTCAGGCCGCGGCGCATGCTCATCGGGCCCTCATACTTGCCGTCGTAGTTCTTCGGCTCCCACGCCTGGCCGCCGGTCTGGCCTGCGTCGAAGGAAATCGGGGCGTCGTTGATCATCGTGGACGGCGACAGGCCGCGTTCCAGCGAAGCGGAATAGATGAAGGGCTTGAACGAGGAACCCGGCTGGCGCCAGGCCTGGGTCACGTGGTTGAACTTGTTGCGGTTGTAGTCGAAGCCGCCCACCATGGCCTTGATCGCGCCATCCTCGGTGCTGGCCGCGATGAAGGCCGATTCCACTTCCGGCATCTGGGTCAGCAGCCAGTCCTTGCCTTCCTGGACCACGCGGATCACGGCGCCGCGGCGCAGGCGCTTGTTGGGCGGGTTCTTGTCCGATAGCCACGAGCGGCCCTGTTCCAGTCCAGCGCCCGTGATCGTGATTTCCTCGCCGGAGGCAGTGACCGCGGTCAGTTTGTTGGCCGAGGCGCTCAGCACCATGGCGGCCACGATATCGTCGCTGTCCGGGTGCTCGGCCAGTTCGGTCTCGATCATCTCGTCCGCCTCCGACTTGTTGTTCGGCAGGTCGACATAGGCTTCGGGACCGCGGTAGGTGTGGCGGCGTTCATAGTCCATCACACCGCGGCGCAGGGCCAGGTAGGCGGCATCCTGGTCGGCCTTGGTGATGGTGGTGAAGACGTTCAGGCCGCGCGTGTAGGTATCTTCCTTGAACTGTTCATAGACCAGCTGGCGCGCCATTTCCGCCACATATTCCGCGTGCACGCCAAACTCGCTGCTGTCTGTTTTCACTTTCAGTTGCTCGTTCTTCGCCGCTTCGTACTGTGCCGGCGTAATATACCCAAGCTGGGCCATGCGCTGCAGGATGTACTGCTGGCGCGTGCGGGCGCGCTTCGGATTGACTACCGGGTTGTAAGCCGAAGGGGCCTTGGGCAGTCCGGCCAGCATGGCCGCTTCGGCCACGCTAATGTCTTTCAGATTCTTGCCGAAGTAGATCTGGGCAGCCGACGAAAAACCGTAGGCGCGCTGGCCCAGGTAGATCTGGTTCATGTAGACCTCAAGGATCTGGTCCTTGGTCAGGTTCTGCTCGATTTTCCAGGCCAGCAGCGCTTCATAGGCCTTGCGTTTCAGAGTCTGTTCGCTGGAAAGGAAGAAGTTGCGCGCGACCTGCTGCGTGATCGTGGACGCGCCCTGGCGCGCGCCGCCGGTCGCGTTGTGCAGGGCGGCGCGCAGGATGCCCCAGTAATCGACGCCGCCGTGTTCGTAGAAGCGGTCATCCTCGATGGCCAGCACGGCCTTCTTCATGACGTCGGGGATGTCCTTGATGTGGACCAGGTTGCGGCGCTCTTCGCCAAACTCGCCGATCAGCACATTGTCGGCGGAGAAGATCCGCAGCGGCATCTTGGGCCGGTAATCGGTCAGCGTATCGAGCGAGGGGAGGTTGGGGTAGGCCAGGGCAAGGCCGAACACCACCAGCAGCACGCCGGCCAGGATCAGGCCCAGCACGGAAACCAGGGCCATCAGCAGGAAGCCGCGGGACTGTTTGGGCGGTTTGGCCGGGGCCTCTTTATTAATAGAAGTCATGCTCAGGACGGGTTAAATAATTATTCAGGGAATTATAAGCGAGCGGCAATTGCAGAGGCGCGCACGAAAATGGACCTTATTTCCAGCAATATTTACCGTGAGCAACGAAACAACTGTGTTAATTTCGCGGCTACAAATGGCCTAAGTGACTGTGGCGTAAGGCAAACAGGGACACAATCGTTCCTCACAGAAATATCTTTACACCTCTAAAGCAATATTGCTAGCATCTAATGTACTGTCTCACCTTTGCTCGCTAAGCACGGGTTTTTAAACGAATTCTGATATGCAAATGTCTATGGAGTTGTCAGGAGTGCATAAATGATGCTCGATCTAAAAGCCCTGCTCGGCGGCGCGCAGGCGCCGCTGGTCGGCCTCGACATCAGCACTTCCAGCGTACGCCTGGTTGAGCTGGCCGATGCCGGCAAGGATGGCCTGCGCCTGGAGCGCTATGCCGCCGAACCCCTGCCGCGTGGCGCCGTCACCGACGGCAATATCGAAAACATGGACCAGGTGGTCGATGCCGTGCGCCGCGTCATCAAGAAAAGCGGCACGCGCGCCCGCCACGTGGCGCTGGGCATGCCGCCCGCCGCCGTGATCACCAAGAAGATCGTCCTGCCGGCCGGCATGTCCGAAGAACAGCTGGAAGTGCAGGTCGAATCCGAAGCAAGCCAGTATATTCCTTTCGCACTCGATGAAGTGAGCCTGGACTTCGACGTGATCGGTCCCGTGCCCAACTCCACCGAAGACATCGAAGTGATGCTGGCCGCCGCGCGCCGCGAGAAAGTGGAAGACCGCGTGGCGATCGCCGAGGCGTCGGGCATGAAGGCGCAAGTGATGGACATCGAATCCTATGCCGCGCGCGCCGCCATGGACCGCGTCGTGGCCCAGATGCCCGAGGGCGGCGCCGGCCAGGTGATCGCCCTGTTCCAGATCGGCGCCCAGGTCACCCACATCTCGGTAATGCTGGACGGCGTGACCGTGTATGAACGCGAGCAGCCTTTCGGCGGCCACTCTCTGACCCAGGACATCGTGCGCAGCTACGGCCTGGCCTACGAGGAAGCGGACGCGCGCAAGAAGACGGGCGACCTGCCCGAGAATTACGCCAGCGAAGTGCTGGGCCCCTTCCTGGAAAGCGCTGCGCTGGAAGTCACGCGCGCCATCCAGTTCTTCTTCACCTCCACCCCTTACACCAAGATCGATCAGATTTTCCTGGCCGGCGGCAGCGCCGTGCTGCCAGGCCTGCTCGATATCATCGCCAGCCGGACCCGCATCTCCAGCGCGGTGATTTCGCCCTTCAAGGGCATGCAGCTGGGTTCCGGCGTGCGCGAGCAGGCGCTGCGCGGCGACGCGCCCGGCTATCTCGTGGCCTGCGGCCTGGCGATGCGGAGGTTCGGCTGATGATACGTATTAACCTGCTGCCTCACCGCGAGGAAAAGCGCAAGCAGCGCAAGGCCGCCTTTGCCGCCCTGCTGGTGCTGGGCGGCCTGGCGGGCGCGGCCATCGTGCTGCTGGTGGGCGCGTACAACGCACGCGCCATCGCCGTCCAGGAACAGCGCAACGAAGTGCTGAAAACCTCCATCAAGCAGCTGGACGTGAAGATCGCCCAGATCGCGTCGCTGAAACAGGAAATCGAATCGCTGAAGGCGCGCCAGCAGGCAGTGGAAGACTTGCAGGCCGACCGCAACCAGCCGGTCTACCTGATGGATGAACTGGTCAAGCAGACCCCGCCCGGCGTCTACCTGAAATCGTTCAAGCAGGAAGGCCAGAAGGTCACGCTGAGCGGCTATGCCCAGTCGCAGGAGCGTGTTTCCGAACTGCTGCGCAACCTGGCCGGCAATTCGCCCTGGCTGGAACGCCCGGACCTGATCGAAGTCAAGGCCGCGACCCTGGGCCAGAACAAGAATACGGGACGCAAGGTGGTCGAGTTCAACCTCGCTGTCAATATCAAGCGCCCGCGTGACAAGGACTTGCCGCCCGGCGGCAAGCCCGGCGCCAAGGCGCCGCTGACGGCTTCCGCCGCCAAGCCCTGAGAGCGCACACCATGAAGATTGATCTGAAAGACATTGGCGCATCGCTGTCGGCCCAGTTCCAGGGCTTGAACGGCGTTCATCCCGGCATGTGGCCGATCGTGCCGCGCGTGCTGTGCGGCGTGGGCGTGGCGGCCGTGGTGGTGGCGCTTGGCTACTTCGCCTACTGGCAGGGCCAGTTCGAGGAACAGGAAGCGGGAGCCCAGCAGGAACTCAAGCTGCGCGACGAATACCGCATGAAGACGGCGCAGGCGGTCAACCTGGAAGAGCTGAAGAAGCAGAAGGAAAAGGTCGACCAGTACGTGCTGCAGATGGAAAAGCAGCTGCCGAGCAAGGCGGAAATGGCGGCCCTGCTGTCGGACATCAATCAGGCGGGCCTGGGCCGCGGCCTGCAGTTCGAGCTGTTCAAGCCGGGCAAGGTCGACGTCAAGGAATACTACGCCGAGCTGCCGATCGATATCCGCGTGACCGGCAATTACCACGACGTGGGCTCGTTCGCCGGCGACATGGCCAACCTGCCGCGTATCGTGACGCTGAATAATATGGCCCTGGATACCGGCAAGGATGGCACGCTGGTGCTGAACGCCGTGGCCAAGACCTTCCGCTACCTTGATCCTGAGGAAGTGGCGGCGGCGCGCAAGGCGGCTGCCGAGAAGAAGAAAGCGGAGAGGAAGAAATGATGCGCCGCGCCTACCTCCTGCTGCCCCTGCTGCTGGCGCTGGCCGGCTGCGGCGACAGCGATGTGCAGGAAGTCCGCCAGTGGATGAAGCAGGTGGACGCCCAGACCCAGCCCACCGTACAGCCGCTGGCGGAGCCGAAGAAATTCGTCCCCTTCGCCTACGCCCCGCTCGAGCAGACGGACCCCTTCAATCCCAACAAGCTGCTGACCGAACTGGCCAAGGCGCGCCCCGGCGGCGGCCTGCAGCCGGACACCAATCGCCGCAAGGAATTCCTTGAAGGCTTCCCGCTGGACGCGATGAAGATGGTGGGCACGATGGAAAAGAACAGGCAGATGTACGGCCTGCTGCAGATCGACCGCACCGTGTACCAGGTGCGGCCGGGCCAGCACGCGGGCCAGAACTTCGGGCTGATCACCTCAGTTTCCGAAGATGCGATAGCGATTAAGGAAATCGTACAGGATGCGGCCGGCGACTGGGTCGAGCGCATGTCGAAGCTGGAACTGCAGGAAAGTAAGGAGAACACCAAATGATCGCCATCAGAACCGTGACGCGTGCCCTGCGTTTTGCAGGCCTCGCGCTGGCGCTGGCCGGCAGCGCAGCCGTGGCGCAGGCCCAGCAAGGCAACGCGATCGAATCGATCACGGCCAACCAGCAAGGCAGCAATGTCATCGTCAAAATCGCGCTGAAGGAAGCGCCGGCCAAGCTGCCCATCGGCTTTGCCATCACCAATCCGGCGCGCATTGCGCTCGATTTCGGCGCCACCAGCAACAGCACCGGCAAGACCAGCCAGGAAATCAACCTCGGTGACCTGAACAGCGTCAACGTGGTGCAGGCGGGCGAGCGTTCGCGCCTGGTCTTCAACCTGAAGCGGCCGCTGAACTACGCCACCGCGATCGACGGCAACGCCGTGATCATGACCATCGACGGCTCCGGCGGCACCGCCACCGCGGTCGATGCGCGCGGCCTGCCGGTGAAGCAGGCCGCCGCGCCCGCCCCAGCCGGCAAGCAGGTGCTGCGCGACATCGACTTCCGCCGCGGCTCCAGTGGCGAAGGCCGCGTGGTGGTGGACCTGCCGAACAGCCAGGTCGCCGTCGACGTGCGCCAGGGCCCGACTGGCGTAGTGGTTGACTTCATGAAGACCGGCCTGCCGGAAACCCTGCGCCGCCGCCTGGACGTGATGGACTTCGGCACGCCGGTTTCCAAGGTCACCACCGTGCCGCAGGGCGACAATGTGCGCATGACCATCGAGGCGCACGGCCTGTGGGAACAGAGCGTCTACCAGAGCGACACCCAGCTGGTGGTGGACGTGAAGCCGATCAAGGAAGACCCGAACAAGCTGGTGCAGGGCACCCAGGGCTACCGCGGCGAAAAGCTGTCCTTCAATTTCCAGAACGTGGACGTGCGCGCCGCGCTGCAGGCGATTGCCGACATCTCGGGCCTGAACATCATCACCAGCGACAGCGTGCAGGGCAACCTGACCCTGCGCCTGAAGGAAGTGCCGTGGGACCAGGCGCTGGACGTGGTGATGCAGGCCAAGGGCCTCGACATGCGCAAGAACGGCAATGTGCTGTGGATCGCGCCCAAGGAAGAATTGCTGACCAAGGAAAAGCTGGAACTGGAACAGCGCGCCCAGATCGCCGACCTGGAGCCGCTGAAGTCTGAAATCTTCCAGCTCAATTACCAGAAGGCTGAAGCGTTCAAGTCCGTGTTCGGCCTGGAAGGCAGCGGCGACTCGAAGAACCGTATCCTGTCCAAGCGCGGCAGCGCCATCATCGAGCCGCGCACCAACCAGCTGTTCGTGACCGACATCGCGTCCAAGCTGGAAGACGTGCGCAAGCTGATCGCCAAGACCGACGTCGCCACCAAGCAGGTGCTGATCGAGGCGCGCATCGTGGAAGCGGCAGATACCTTCACCCGCAACCTGGGCGCCAAGCTGGGCTTCGCCGACCTGCGCACCCTGCGCGGCGGCGACTCCGGCTGGCAGCTGGGCAGCAGCAACACCCGTCTCGGCCTGGGCGGCAATCTGACTGGCGTGGGCCAGAGCACGGGCCAGACCCCGGTGCAGGACGTGAAGGAAGCCTGGAGCAACACCCAGTTCATCAACCTGCCGGCCGGCGGCATCAACGGCCAGCAGGCCGGCAACCTGGCCATCAGCCTGTTCTCGTCGGCCGCCAACCGCTTCCTGAACCTGGAGCTGTCGGCCCTGGAGGCGGACGGCACCGGCAAGATCATCTCCAGCCCGCGCGTGGTCACCGCCGACAAGGCCGCCGCCACCATCGAACAGGGCGTGGAACTGCCATACCAGGTCGCCACCTCCAGCGGCGCTACTTCCATCGTGTTCCGCAAGGCGAACCTGAAGCTGGACGTGGTGCCGCAGATTACGCCGGACGGCAATGTGGTGCTGGACGTGGACGTCAACAAGGACAGCGTCGGCCAGGAAACCCGGGCCGGCTTCGCAATCGACACCAAGCACGTGAAAACTCAGGTGATGGTGGAAAACGGCGGTACTGTTGTACTGGGTGGCATTTACCAGCAAATCGAACGCAACACCGTCAGCAAAGTGCCGGTGCTGGGCGACGTGCCGGTACTTGGCAACCTGTTCAAGAATAACAGCCGTACAAACGACAAGACCGAACTGCTGGTCTTTATCACGCCAAAAATCGTTGCAGAACGCCTGTCGGCGCGCTGAAACGAGTATTCCGCTTCAAAAAAAGGGTAATAAGAAATGAGCATTCAAGGTTTACGAAAATTCTCCGGCTGGCTGGGCGCCCTGGCATGCGCCAGCCTGCTGGCCGCCTGTGGTGGTGGCGGCGGTTCCGCCGGCACCATCGCATCCTCCGGCCAGGATGGCACC
>DASWYX010000423.1:0-2251 GCA_036404755.1 Pseudoduganella sp. | reverse complement strand
CGGCTTTGGATGCCGACAGGGCGCCGCGTCCCGGTGCGCCGACCTGGTTCAGCCAGGCTGTGTTGAGGATAACGGAGCCGCCTTCGCGCATGATGGGCTCCACCGCCTGGATGGTGAAGAAAGCGCCCTTCACGTTGATGTCCATCAGCGTGTCGAACTGCTCCTCGGTGGCGGTCGCCAGCGGCGTAACGAAGGCCACGCCTGCATTGGCAAAGAGGATATCCAGGCCGCCAAAGCTTTCCTTGACGGTGGCGGCCATGCGCTGCAGGTCGGCGCGGGAGCGCACGTCCGCCTCCACCGTCAGCACGTCGCCGTCGAGGACTTCGCGTGCCTGCTCCAGGGAGGCGGCATCGCGGCCGGAGATGGCGACGCGGGCGCCGTTTTCCAGGAACAGTTTTGCCGTGGCCAGGCCGATGCCCGAACTGCCGCCTGTGATCAATGCGGTTTTATTTTTCAACATGATGGCTTTTCCTTACTTGTTCGTCAGCGCGTCGTGGGCGTCGAGCACACGTGCGGTATAGGTCAGGGCGGCGCCGGCGTTCAGTGCGACGGCCACGCCCAGCGCTTCGGCGATTTCCTCGCGCGTTGCACCGCGGGCGACGGCATTCTTCGTATGCACCGCGATACAGCCGTCGCAGCGGGTCGTCACCGCCACGGCCAGCGCAATCAGCTCATGGATCTTGGGGCCGAGCGTGCCGCTCCTGCCTGCCGCGTCCATCATGCCAACGCCGCGCACGGTGTCGGGGCTCAGCTTCGCGAATTCGCCAACGCGGGCAAGGAGGGCTTCACGTTGTGTGTTCCAGTCCTGCATCATGATTCGTTCCTTCATGTGGTGATCGATGAACCCATTATTGGCGTCCACGGTGCGCCCGACAAACGCGATTATTTACGCCTCGCCTAAAGAAAATCTTTGCCGCGAACCTTGTGAGACAATCACTCCTGACTTATTTCCACGCACTTGAAATTTTGACTATGGCTTCTCCTGTAACGAAACTCCTGCGCAACGCCGCATTCGCGTCCCTGCTGGCGGCATCCTTCGCGCTGCCGGCGCATTCCGAAAGCTTCGCTTCCTCGGCTTCCAGCGCCGGTTCGGCATCGTCGGGCAGCGTGTCCGACTCCATTGGCGGTTCCAGCGACAGCTCCAGCGGCAAGAAGAAGGTCGCAGCGGGCCAGTACCGCGTGATCGACATCGCCCAGGCTCCCGGCAAGTTGGACAAGGTCCGCCTGACCCTGCGCGCCGCCGACGCAGGCCAGAGCGGCGAGTTCTATCTCGACGTGCCGAACCGCGCGCTGGCCGGGCAGCCGCTGGTAGCGGGCAACCTGGTGGACGTGCGCGAGCGCGCCTACGGCTACGAGTTCGCCAATGTGCAAACCCAGCGTCCGTTCTTCCTCGCGCTGCACGACGACTGGTATAGCGAGCTGCGCTCCAACGCTCTCTGATGAAGCTGCGCCTTGCCGCCGCTGCGCTGGCGGCGTGCTGGGGCACGTCCGCACTGGCGGGCGGGCTCGTTTTCTGCGACCGCGCCACCGACATCACGGCCGCGGACCAGGACCGCATGCTGCGTTTCAGCGCCGTGGTGAAGGAGGAGCTGGAGCGCTCCGGCGCGCAGGTCGCGCTGGTGTCGCGCGCCGGTACGGACCTGAGCCGCTTCGGCATCCGCTATTCGCATGCGGGCATCGCCTTGCGCGACAGCCCTAACGGCGCATGGTCGGTGCGCCAGCTTTACTACGCTTGCGACGAATCGCGTCCGCGCGTGTTCGACCAGGGCATGGCGGGCTTTGTGGTCGGCGCCGATGCGGCGCGGCTTGGATATGTGTCGATGGTGATGCCGGCCGGTCCGCGCGCCGACGCGCTGGCGTCCACGGCGCTGGACAAGCCCCTCGCACTGGCGCTGCTGGCAAGCGATTACAGCGCCAATGCCTACGCCTGGGCCACGCGCTACCAGAACTGCAACCAGTGGGTGATGGAAATGCTGGCCGGCGCATGGGGCGCGCGCCGTGGCCGCGATGAAGCGCAGCAGTGGCTGCGCGAGCAGGACTACGCGCCCGAGGAAGTGAAGATTCCCGGCCAGGCGCTGATGTTCGCCGGCCAGTTCATTCCGCTCGTTCACTTGAGCGATCATCCGGTCGATGATATCTACGCGCTGAAGATGCGCGTCAGCAGGCCCAGCTCCATCGAAGCGTTCGCGCGCCGCGAAGTGCCGCAGGCTCGGCGCGAGGAAATGTGCTATGACACGCAGCATATGGTGAT
>DASWYX010000422.1:0-2074 GCA_036404755.1 Pseudoduganella sp. | reverse complement strand
ATGGCTACGGCTACGCCTTCGCGCAGGAGAATATCTGCCTCTTCGCGGAGGAGCTGGTGACCCTGCATGGCGAGCGCGCCCGCTACTTTGGCATGGCGGGCGGCTACCTCGGCCAGCTGGGCGACAGCTTCGGCAATGTCGATTCCGATTTCTTCTATAAGCTGCTGTTCACGCCGACGCTGGCGTCCAGGATGAAGGAAGCTGCCAGTCCGGACGCGCAAGACCTCGCGGCGGGCTTCACCGCCGGATACAACCGCTACCTGAGGGAAGCCGGCACGGACGGCCTGCCCGCCGCCTGCCGCAACGCTGCCTGGGTCCAGCCGATGACCGAGGACGACGCCTATCTGCGCTTTGCGCAAGCATCGATGACTGCCAGCTCGCTCGCCTTCATCAGGCAAATCGGTTCAGCGCAGCCACCGTCTGCCGGCATCGCGCTGTCCGGCCAGCGCAAGGGCAGGGCGCTTGCCGCGGACTACGCCAATTCATCGATCGTCCGCAGCCTGCAGGCCATCCAGGAGCACACCATCGGCTCCAACGGCTTTGGCCTGGGCAAGGACGTGACGGAAAGCGGCAAGGGTATCGTGTTCGGCAACCCGCACTTCCCATGGTGGGGCGCCTTGCGCCTGAACCAGTTGCACCTTACCGTCAGCAACAAGGGCTACGACGTGTATGGGGCAACGCTGATGGGCGTGCCGCTGCCCCTGATCGGCTTTAACAACAAGGTCGCCTGGACGCATACCTTCTCGACCGACAACCGTTTCACCTTGCGCTACCTGACGCTGGACCCGTCCAGCCCCACGCGCTACATCAAGGATGGCAAGCCGGTCGAGATGACGGCCGTTCCGCTGACCATCAGCGCGAAGGCGGCCGATGGCAGCATGACCACCTTGTCGCGTACCCTGTACACGACCGAATTCGGCCCCATGCTGATGGACAGTTCGTTTGCGTGGGGCGCATCGTCCGCCTTCGCCATCCAGGATGCGAACTTGGCGAACTACAAGCTGATCGACCAGGTCATCCTGAACGGCAAGTCCGACAGCGTGGATGATTTGCGCGAAGCCGCGGCCACCCATACCGCCATGCCCTGGGTGAATACGATGGCGGCGGACCGCAAGGGCAATGCGCTGTATGCGAACTACTCGGTGGCCGCGAACGTGACTGACGCCCAGCTGGATGCCTGCGTGGGCGGCCCGTTCCGGAACATCATGGCCGCGAATGGCCTGGTCATCATGAGCGGCGCCACCTCCGCCTGCGACTGGGCGGGCGCCGTGAGCGCCGACAAGCGCCCCTGGATCAAGCGCAGCGACTACATCCTCAATGCAAACGACAGCCACTGGTGGCCAAGCATGAACAGCTTCCTCACCGGCTATCCCCGCATAATCGCCACCGGTCCCAATGCCGAAGGCGCGGCGGCGAACAACCGTACCCGCACCGGCCACGCCATGGTGCGCGACCGCCTTGCCGGTGCTGATGGCGTGGCCGGCAACCGCTTCACCATCGCCAGGCTGCAGCAGCTTTACCTGCAGGGCCGTTTCTTCAAGGCCGAGAAATGGCTACCCGAATTCGTCAGCGCCTGCCTGGCTTCCGGTGCCGCTTCCGCCGCCGCCAAAGACGCGTGCTCGGTGCTGCAGGACTGGGACAAGACCCACACGCCCGGCAGCTCCGGTGCGATCCTGTTCCAGGAACTGTATGCCGCGCTGGGCGAGCTGAATGCCGCCTCGTGGTGGCGGGTGCTGCTCGATCCCGCCGACCCGCTCGAAACGCCGCGCGGCGCTGCAGGCATCGACGCGGCGCTGGCCAGGCTGGAAGCGCTGGTCGCATCCTCGCAATTCGACAGCGCCGCCAAACGCCGCGTGCGTCCACAGGATGTGCAGATCCTCTCGCGCAGCGGCGGTCCGCTTTCGATCCCCGGCGGGCGCTACACCTTCTATAACTGGCGCGGCGTCAAGACCCAGGCCGCGCCCGGCGCCTGGATCTACACCGCTCACCCGTCCAGCAACGCTGGAGCCTACGGCAACAGCTATCTGCAGTTCGTGACCTGGGACGACGACGGCCCCGTCGCCGAAGGCATGCT
>DASWYX010000421.1:0-2982 GCA_036404755.1 Pseudoduganella sp. | reverse complement strand
CACTGCCCGCCTCTCTCCTGTCGAAGCGGACTTCCTGGTTGCCTAGTCCGGCCCAACCTTGATCGCGCGGGCGATCTCCTGCGTCAGCTGCATCACCGTACGGCAGGCCAGCGTCAGCTCGCCGTGCCGGGTCATCGCCAGCGCGATGTGACGCGGCACGACCGGCTCCACCAGCTTCGCCGACTGCAGCTTGCAATCGCGCGCAGCATCGGCAATGGCATAAGGTCCCAGCAGAGCATACATGCCGCCGTCCGCGACGATCTGCGCCTGCAGGCGCAGCGAATCCGCTTCCAGCGCCACGTTCAGGGTAATGCCATGCTCGCTGCTCAGATGATCCAGACGGTCGCGCCAGCTGTTGGGGCGGCAGAATGTCACCATCGGCAACCGATGCAGTGCAGAGAAAGGCACCGTGGGCTGCGCGGTGAGTTTGTCGCCGGCGGCGCCGACCAGGTACGTGGCCGTTTCCAGCAGGTAGATGTCGCCATTGCGCGGCGTGGGACTATGGCGGAACAGGATGGCCAGTTCCACGCTGCCATTTTCGAGCCAGGTTTCCAGCTGGGCGCCCTGTCCCTCGCGGATACTCAGCTGCACCAGCGGATAGCGTTCGCGCAGCTGGTAGTACAGGGTTGAAATCAGCGGATGCGCGGTCGAGGGCAGGATGCCGATGCGAACCGTGCCGATCGGCTTGCCCGCGTCCGTATGGATATCGTTCAGCAGCTGGTCGGTTCCCGCCATCCAGGACCGGATCTTCGGCGCGACACGCTGGCCCAGCTCGGTCAGCACGACGCCACGGCCAGTGCGTTGGAACAAGCGGCCGCCGCAGGCGTCCTCCAGCGCGCTCAGCTGGCGGCTGATGTGGGGTTGGCTGGTGCCGTAGGCGGTGGCGACCTTGCTCAGGCTCCCCAGTTCGACAGCGTCCAAAAATAGTTTCCAGGCTGCGTAGTCCATGATGGCTCCGATATACCGCCAGTGTATATCTGAAATGCTCCGTTTGCCACTTCTGGCATGACACGTCCAAACCTACACTGCAACGCATGCACGTTGCATTGACGGGCACTAACCCAATAGAGGAAACGACATGAAAGACATCGATCTGCGCGGCCTGGTTCCAGCCCCTGTGACTCCCTTTACCCGCGATGGCGGGGTGGACCATGACGCTATCCAGCGCCTGGGCTCCTTCCTGGGCAAGGTGCCCGGCGTAAAAGGCCTGGTCGTGCTGGGCCACGCCGGCGAAGGCACCTTCCTGGAACGCGACGAGCAGTCCGCCGTCATCGAAAGCTTCGTGAAATCGGTCGACAACAAGCTGCCGGTGATCGCCGGCATCACGCTGGAAGGCACGCAGGTGGCAGCGGATGAAGCCAAGCGCGCCGTCAAGGCAGGCGCCGCCGCCGGCCTGGTCTACCCATCCCACGGCTGGCTGCGTTTCGGCTACCAGAAAGGCGCACCACAGGACCGTTATCGCGCGATTCACGAAGAAAGCGGGCTGCCCCTGATCCTGTTCCAGTATCCGGACGCCACCAAGGCCACCTATGACCTGCAAACCATGCTGGACATCTCCGCCCAGCCCGGCGTGTTCGCAATGAAGAACGGCGTGCGCAATATGAAGCGCTGGGATACCGAAATCCCGGTCATCCGCCGCGAACGCCCGGAACTGCAGATCCTGACCTGCCACGACGAGTACCTGCTGCACACCATGTTCGACGTGGACGGCGCCCTGGTCGGCTACGGCAATATCGCGCCCGAACTGCTGGTGGACCTTATCGCAGCCGGCAAGGCCAAGGATTATGCCAAGGCGCGCCAGATCCACGACCGCCTGCTGCCCGTCACCAAGAGCGTCTACCACCGCGGCTCGCACATGGAAGGCACGGTCGCGCTGAAACACGCACTGGTGGCACGCGGCATTCTTGAACACGCGACGGTGCGCTCCCCGCTGTTGCCGTTGGAGCCGGGCGCAGAAATCGAGATCGCGAACGCCATGCGTTCCGCCGGCCTGGCCGACTAAAAGCGACCCGGGCGCGAGCCGTCCGCGCCCGGGGTTAAAGTAGACAATAAAAACAGAATAGATGGAGACACCATGGATGCCATTGCAGTTGACGTGAAGCTGCGCGCCGCGCAGTTGCTGTTCCGCATAGAAAATACGCCCTTCAGCCGCTGGCACACCAAGGCGCGCGTGATCATGGGCAGCGCCACGCTGTTCGATGCCTTCGACGCCCTTTCCCTGGCTTTCGTGCTGCCGGTGCTGGTCGGCTTGTGGCATCTATCGCCGGGGCAGATCGGCTTCCTGATCGCCGCCGGCTACCTGGGCCAGGTCGTGGGCGCCCTGCTTTTCAGCTGGCTCGCCGAGCGTTATGGCCGCGTGCGCAGCGCTACGGCCACGGTTGGCCTGATGTCCGTGATGAGCGTGGCTTGCGCATTCGCGGGCAATTTCCAGATGCTGTTCGTGCTGCGCTTCATCCAGGGCATCGGCGTCGGCGGTGAAGTGCCTGTTGCCGCCACCTATATCAACGAGCTGTCGCAGGCGCATGGACGCGGTCGATTCTTCATCCTGTACGAATTGATCTTCCCGCTTGGCCTGCTGGCCGCCGCGCAGACGGGCGCCTGGCTGGTGCCGCATTTCGGCTGGGAGTATATGTTCCTGGTCGGGGGCATACCTGGACTGCTGGTTGCCTTCCTGATCCTGCGCCTGCCCGAGTCGCCGCGCTGGCTGATTGGCAAGGGGCGCTTCAGCGACGCCGAGGATGTGATCATGGATATCGAAGCCAGCACGCCACGGCGCAACCTCGATCCGCAAACCCAGGCAGAAGCCGTCACAAAGCGCGTGGGCGAGCTGCAGGCTAGCCTGTCCGAACGGCGCAAGGGAACGTGGAAGGAACTGTTCTCGCCTGTCTACCGCAGCCGCACGCTGATTGTCTGGGTGTTGTGGGCCAGCTCCTACTTTATCGCCAACGGCATCAACAACTGGCTTCCCAGCCTTTACAAGAC
>DASWYX010000420.1:0-3861 GCA_036404755.1 Pseudoduganella sp. | reverse complement strand
GAAACTATGATGGAAACGCAGCCGTCGCTGGAGGAAGTCTTGCAGGGGCGGCAATTGGAAGCAGTGATCATCGGCGCCTCCGCCGGCGGGGTGAGCGCCCTGCTGCAAATCCTGCCCGCGCTGCCGGCAAGCTACACTTTGCCGGTAGTGGTGGTGCTGCATGTGATGCCGGGGCGTCACAGCCAGCTTGCCGAGGTTTTCCAGCAGCGGATGGCAATGAAAGTGGTTGAAGCGGGCGACAAGGATGAGTTGATTCCGGGTACGCTTTACTTTGCGCCGGCAGGCTATCATTTGCTGGTGGAAGCCGAGGGCACGGTTTCGCTCAGCTGCGATCCGCCCCTGCATTTCGCCCGGCCCTCGATAGACGTCGCCATGGAGTCGGCGGCGGATGCCTATGGTCCGGAGCTGGTGGGCATCCTGCTGACGGGCGCGAACGACGATGGCGCGCGCGGCCTGGCGGCCATCGGCAGGGCGGGCGGCCTGACCGTGGCGCAGGACCCTGAGGAGGCGGAAGTGGACGTGATGCCCCGGCGCGCGATCGAGATTCGCAAGCCGGACCTGGTGCTGTCGCTGGCGGAAATCCAGCGGCTGCTGTTAATGCTGGAGAAGAGCGATGGTGAATGAGCTTGTCAATGTGCTGCTCGTGGACGACCTGCCGGAGAACCTGCGGGCGCTGCACGCCCTGATCCGGGCGGATGACCGCGTGGTCCACCAGGCCACGTCGGGCGAGCAGGCGCTGGCGCTGCTGCTGGAGCATGAATTCGCGCTGGCAATCGTGGATGTGCAAATGCCCGATATGGACGGCTTCGAGTTGGCGGAGCTGATGCGCGGCATGGAGAAGACCCGTCATATTCCGATCGTGTTCGTCAGTGCGGCGGGGCGGGAGCTGAACTACTCCTTCAAGGGCTATGAGGCCGGCGCCGTCGATTTCCTGCACAAGCCACTGGACCCGGATGCGGTGAAGTCCAAGGTCAATGTGTTCGTGGACCTGCACAAGCAGAAACAGGAAGTACGCCGCCGCGTGGAGGAGCAGGTCGCCATCGTGCGCCAGCTGCATGCGACGCAGGAGGAGCTGCAGCATGCGCTGAAGGCGCGCGACGATTTCATGTCCCTGGTGGCGCACGAGCTGCGCACCCCTCTGAACACGCTCTATCTCGAAACGCAGATGCGCAAGATGCAGCTCTCGATGGGCAAGACCGAGGCGCTGGACCCGGAACAGCTGCAGCGCATGGTGGCTCGCGATGAGCGGCAGATCCACGCGATGATCCGCCTGATTGAAGACATGCTGGATGTGTCGCGCATGCGCAGCGGGATGCTGTCGATCCGGCCCTGCAACATGAACCTGGCTGAAATGCTGGCGCGCGTGGTCAGCGATCTTTCTCGCGCGGCCACGGAAGTGGGCAGCGAGCTGATTCTGCACGCTCCGGCGCCCGTTACCGGCTGCTGGGACGAGTTCCGCATCGAGCAGGTGATCGTGAACCTGCTGACCAATGCGCTGCGCTATGGCGGCGGCAAGCCGATCGAGATTCGCCTGTCTTCGGACGGCCAGTCGGCCCGCATCGAGGTGACGGACCAGGGCATCGGCATCCCCGATGATGTGCAGCCGCGCATTTTCGAGCCTTTCGAGCGTGCGGCGGCCAACGAGGCGCCGGCCGGCCTGGGCCTGGGTCTCTACATTTCACGCCAGCTGGTGGAGGCGCACGGCGGCACGCTTTCGGTGCGCAGCAAGCCGGGTGAGGGATCGGTATTCACAGTGGTGCTGCCGCGGGAGGCGCGCTAATGGCGCGGCCGGCGGGGACGCGGCTGGCGCCTGCCCGGCGCGGCGACCATATCCGCGCGGCGGATTTGCAGCACTCGGTGCTGCGCCTGGTGTCGCTGGCGGGCGACTTTTGCGGCGTTATCGACGATAACACGACCTTTACCGAACAGCGGCAGATCCTGCGGCGCACGCATAGCCTGCTGAACCTGTCCGTATGGCTTGACCGCGCCGCCGACATTGGCCTGGCGCCCGGCCAGCCGCGCATCACCGCCGCGCACGTGAACGGCGCGGTGGACTATGCCTTGTCCGCTTACGCACGCATTGCCGGCCTGGCCGACAGGCTGGCCGTCATCGACGTGCTGCTCGATTTCTTCCAGGCCGTGCTGTCCGGCGAGGGCGAGCGCATAGTCGCCGCCGCCCACCAGCTGCGCGCAGCATCCGACGCACTTTCCACCCGCGCGCCCGGCACCGCCGCCGCTGCGGAGGCGCCCGGCACTGCGTCCACCGACGCCACTGCCGCCGCTTCCGCCGCCGCTACCACCACCGGCGCCATCGCTGCTGGTGCGCCCGGCACCGCGTTCGGCGGCGCCACCGCCGCGTCCACCGCCGGCGACGTCGGCGCCATTGCTGCAGGCGCGGCCGGCCCGGGCGAAGACGGCATCCCGGCTGCATCGCGCCCCTTGCCGAACGCGCCCCTGCTAGCTCCTTACCGGCTTGCCGATTTCCACCGCCGCGACTGGGAAGTCGGCGAATACGTGCTGCTGCCGCTCCGCGGCATGCGTTCGCCCGAACTGGCGGCCGTGCAGCAGGCCGTCCCTGAAGTGCGCAACACGCCGAAATCCGTGGCCCTGCTGGCCAAAGCGGCGGCGCTGCCGACGGTGCCGGAGCAAGCCATCGTTACGCCCCAGATCCTGCACTCGACGCACGACGACGGCGCCAAGCTGGCCGCGCTGACGCAAGAGGAAGTGCTTGAGCTGAAAGCGAAGGCCCCCGGCGTGCGGGTGCTGCCGCTGGTGATCTACGAAACCACGCGGCGGCCGATGCTGGAGATCAGCCCCCTGTTCAAGCAGGTCAAGCCAAAAGCCGCCAAACTCGAAGTGAAGATCGTGCGTGATACCGATGGCGCGCCAGTGCAGGGCGCCCACGTCGTCGCCTTCACGAACTTCGAGCAGCGCGCCGGCGCCGAAGCCACCAGCGACGCGGGCGGCATCGCCAGCCTGGCGATCGACGCCAACCGGACGCTGGACGTGCTGCTGATCTATGGCCCCTCGGGCTACTGGGGACTCTACAAGACCAAAATCAAGCTGCGCAACGGAACGGCGCTGAAGCTGAAAGCCGTGAACCTGAAGGAAGAGGACTATCTTGCGCGCCTGTATGGCAAGAAGCCCGACGATGCGGGCAAAGGCGTCACCGTCGGCATCATCGACACTGGCGTGGCGCTGGACCACCCGGACCTGAAAGTCGCCGGCGGCGCCGCCTTCGTGGTGGCCGAAAACGACGCAGGCGGCCCGGGGCCGGCCGCGGCGGAAGGCGAACATGGCAGCCACGTGGCCGGCATCGTGTCCAGCCACGGCAAGGCGCCAACGGGCAAGCGCGGCGTGGCGCCCGGCGTGAAGCTGATGAGTTACCGCGTCTTCCCCAATGCGGGTGGCGGCGCCACCAACTACGACATCATCCGCGCCATCGACCGCGGCGTGACCGATGGCTGCGACCTGCTCAACATGAGCCTGGGCGGCGCCGAGCGCGACGAAGCCGTGCGCGAAGCGATCAAGGATGCTTTCGACAAGGGCACGCTGTGCATCTGCGCCACCGGCAACGACGGCCGCGGTCCCGTCAACTACCCGGCGCGCTGGCCGGAATCGGTCAGCGTGTCCGCCATCGGCCGCAAGGGCAGCTTCCCCGACGATTCCAGCGAAGCGATGGACGTGCAGGAACCCTTCGCGCCGAAGGACAAGGAAGTGTTCGTGGCCGGCTTCTCCAACATCGGCCCGGAAGTGGACCTCACCGGTCCCGGCGTGGGCCACGTGTCCACCGTTCCGGGCGGCGCCTACGCCGTGATGAGCGGCCCATCTATGGCAACGCCCGCGGACACCGGCGCCGCT
>DASWYX010000419.1:0-1501 GCA_036404755.1 Pseudoduganella sp. | reverse complement strand
CTTCCTGTGGGAGAAAAAGCTGGTGCCGTACGCAGCCGATGCCTCGTTCAGCGTGATCGATCCTGCGTTTATGCAGCCGGTATTCAGCCTGCCGTGGGGCGGCACCTCGCTGCCAGTCTATTTCGAACGCGATCCGCGCGTACGCAGCTGCATTTCGAGCGTGGGTTTCTACGACAACAACGCCATGCAAATGGTCCATGCCCTCGGCAAGAAGTGGGAAGCGGAATACAAGAACCTGCCGCGCGAGCAGCAGGACGCCGTGCTGAAACAGATCGTGGACTCCACCACTCCCGCGATGCCGCCGCGCGAACGTACCACGCTGCAGCGCACCGTCGATTTCGCGATCGGGCGCGGCCAGCTCGCCTCCGTGCGCGCCACCCTGCACGGCACTACGCCGTATATCTCCACTGGCGCGATCCATGCCGCCGGCGCCATCAAGCTGCTGGACAACGATGTGGCAACCGCGGGCTTCGCGTCGGGTTCGAAAGCCTTCGGCCATCGCTACCTGCTCGGCTTCCTCGAGCAGCGAGGCCTGGCGCGTGCAACCATCACCCACCTGTAATCGGGGAACGAAGATGGCTATCATTGATTTCTTCGACCGTGGCTGGCGCATCAATCCCGCCGCCATCGGCTACATCCAGGACGAGCGCAGTTATACGTTCCAGGAGACGGGCGAGCTGTCCTGCCGCATCGCCAACGCGCTGGTCGCGGCGGGCTTCGGCAAGGAGGCCAAGGGCGCGGTCTGGTCCGACAACGACGTCACCGGCTGGACTTGCGCGCTTGGCCTGTGGCGCGCAGGCCTGACCTACATCCCCGTCAACGGCCGCAACGTGGCCGAGGAGAACCAGTACATCCTGGACTTTTTCGACTGCGAGGTAGTGTTCTTCCAGCACGCGTTTGCGCCCGTGCTTGAAACATTGCGCTCGCAGCTGCCGAAGGTGAAGCAGTGGGTCTGCCTGGACGCCAGCCTGCCGTGGGCGCCGTCCCTGCCGGACTGGTGCGAAGGCCAGCCATCGACCGCGCCGCTGCTCGACATCGGCCTGGAGGCAGTGGCCACGCTTTCGGCAACTGGCGGCACCACCGGCAAGCCCAAGGGTGTGATGAACACGCACCGCGCCTACCAGACTTACTTTGCACAGTTCATGATGGCCTTCCCCTACAAAGGCGAAAGCCCGGTGAACCTGGCTGCAGCGCCCATGACGCATACGGCGGGCATGCTGTCGCTGCCATGCACGGCGCAGGGGGGAACAGTGGTGGTCGTCGCCAAACCCGATCCGGCATCGGTGCTGGGGGCGATTGCGAAACATGGGGTCACGGAGCTGTTCCTGCCGCCGACCGTGATCTATCGCCTGCTGGATATTCCCGGGATCGAGAAGGTGAAGTTCCCGTCGCTGAAATGCTTCCTGTATGGCGCGGCGCCCATGTCGGTCGAAAAGCTCAAGCGCGCGATCGAGGTGTTCGGCCCCGTCATGGCCGGCGGCTATGGCCAGACGGAAGCGCC
>DASWYX010000418.1:0-4811 GCA_036404755.1 Pseudoduganella sp. | reverse complement strand
ACGTCGATTCGCACCGCGACCTGCCGACCGTGGACAAATCCATCGCCGAACTGGAAGCGCTGGAACTGGCGCCTTTCCGCGATGCCTCGCCGCAGGCCCCGGCCATCATGACCGCGCACATCGTCTACCCGGCCATCGATGCAGAGAACCCGGCCACCATGTCCCCGGCCATCCTGGACGGCATCCTGCGCAAGCAATGGAACTACAAGGGCGTGATCATCACCGACGGCATGGATATGCACGCCATCGCCGGCCGCTACGGCGTGGGCAATGCCGCCGTGCGCGCCCTGGCTGCCGGCGCGGACATGGTCATGGCCCTCGGCACCACCGAAACCCAGAACGAAACGCTGGACGCCATCGCTAACGCTATCGCCAACGGCACGCTGAGCCAGCAGCAGATCGAAGAGCGGCTGGCCCGCCTGGCCGCACTTGCCCAGGCCTACCCGTGCAAGCCGCGCGCCTACAAGGAAGATGCCTCCGACCGCGAAATCATGGCCGAAGGCTGGCGCAAGGCGCTGACCGCGCGCGGCAATCCGCAGCGTCCTGCGAAAGGCGCCAAGGTGCGCCTGGTCGCCCGCCAGGACGTCGTCAGCGACGGCGTTTCCGAAGCTGGCGTGCCGGCAGCCGCAGTCGCCGCCTCGCTGGGCAAGCTGTACGAGGTGGAACTGGTCACCTTCGCCGACGCCAACACCTTCGACTGGAACTCCCTGCCGCAGGACGGCCGCTTCACCTTCCTGGCCTCCACTTCCCGCCTGCGCTACGGCGAGAATGCCCGCAACAACTGGAAGCCGGACCTGCACCTGGCCCTGTGGAACCCCTATCAGGCGCTAGACATCCAGGGTCCCGCCCTGATGACCTATGGCTTCGCCGCGCCGGCGCTGGAAGCCGTCAACGCCTGGCTGTCCGGCGAGCTGGAAGCCCAGGGCCGCGTTCCCGTGCCTGGTTTCGAATAAGGACCACCCAATGAGCGCCAACCGCCGCAGCCCGCTGTTCTGGGTCCCGACCCTGTACTTCGCACAAGGCCTGCCCTACTTCTCCGTCGCTTTGATCGCAAGCCTGATGTTGAAGAGCCTGGGCGTGCCGAACGAAGACATCGCGCACTGGACCGCCTACATCGGCGCGGCGTGGATTTTTAAGCCGCTCTGGAGCCCGTTCCTTGAACTGGCGCCCAGCAAGAAACTGGTGGTGGTCAGCTTCCAGCTGATCGGCGGCCTGTGCATGGGCCTTGTCGCCATCTCGCTGCACCTGCCTTTCTGGCTGGCGGCCTGCGTGGCGATGCTCGCGCTGGTGGCGATTGCCTCCGCCACCCACGACATCGCCTGCGATGGCCTGTATATCTTCAGCCTGACGGAAAAGCAGCAGGCGCAATATGCCGGCTGGACCGGCACCTTCTTCAACGCCGGCCGCTTCATCTCGCTGGGCGGGCTGGTGATCCTGGCGGGCATCCTGGAAAAATCGCAGGGCATCGTCCCTGCCTGGACCATCATTTTCTGCATCCTGTGCGCCACGATGATCGCGCTGGGCATGTATCACAGCTGGGCGCTGCCGCCGGCGCCCAACGCGCGCCTGGAAGACCACACCGTGGCCGGCGTGGCGCGCACGCTGAAGGACGTGATCATCGAATACTTCCGCAAGCCGGGCATCTGGGTGTCGATCCTCTTCATCATCCTGTTCCGCGCCGGCGAAGCGCAGGTGCAGACTATCGGTCCGCTGTTCCTGCGCGATGCGCGCGAGGTCGGCGGGCTGGGACTGACCACGGCCGAAGTGGGCACGGTGTACGGCACGACCGGCACCATCGCCTTCATCATCGGCTCGATCGCCGGCGGCTATTTCACTTCCTGGCTTAGCCTGCGCCGCGCCATCCTGTTCCTGATCCTGGCGATGAACCTGCCCAACCTCGTGTTCTACTACCTGTCCCACGCACTGCCAACCGACCTGACCATGATCGGCGCGGCACTGAGCCTGGAAATGTTCGGCTACGGCTTCGGCTTCGTGGGCGTAATCCTGTACATGATGCAGGTGGTCGCACCGGGCAAGTACCAGACTGCCCACTATGCCTTCTCCACCGGGGTGATGCAGCTGGGCTTCGTGCTGTTCAAGTGGATCAGCGGCGATATCCAGGTGGCGCTCGGCTACAAGAACTTCTTCGTATGGGTGCTGCTGGCCGCGATTCCCGTGGCCGTGCTGTCGCAGTTCATTCCGATGACGGCCCGCCAGCGCCCCAGCGCCGAAGCGGACGCGCAAGCGGCCACGGTGGCCTGAGCGATGGCCGGCGTTACGCTGAAGGGCATCGTCAAGCGCTACGACGACAGGCACCAGGTCATCCACGGCATCGACCTCGATATCCGCGACGGCGAGTTCGTGGTCTTCGTTGGCCCTTCGGGCTGCGGCAAATCCACGCTGCTGCGCATGATCGCGGGGCTGGAGCAGATCTCCGGCGGCGAACTGCACATCGGCGGCCGCCTCGCCAACGATGTGCCGCCTGCGAAGCGCGAACTGGCGATGGTGTTCCAGTCCTATGCGCTCTATCCGCATATGTCGGTGTACGAAAACATGGCCTTCGCGCTCAAGCTGGCCGGACACCGCGCCGGCGACGTGCGTGCGGCCGTGGAGCGCGCTGCCGCCATCCTGCAGATCACGCCCCTGCTGCAGCGCAAGCCGAAGGAGCTCTCCGGCGGACAGCGCCAGCGCGTGGCGATCGGCCGCGCCATCGTGCGCAAGCCGCAACTGTTCCTGTTCGACGAGCCGCTCTCCAACCTGGACGCCAGCCTGCGCGTGCAGATGCGCGTCGAAATCAGCCGCCTGCACCGCGAGCTGAAGACCACGATGATTTATGTGACGCACGACCAGGTGGAAGCGATGACGCTGGGCGAGCGTATCGTCGTCTTCAACGGCGGCCATATCGAGCAGGTCGGCACGCCGCACGAGCTGTATAACGCGCCCGCCAACCTGTTCGTCGCCGGCTTCCTCGGGTCGCCGAAAATGAACCTCATCCCCGGCGAGATCATGGCCCTGGGCGCGGAACACGCCGCCGTGCAACTGGCCGGCGGCGCCGTCGTGGAAGTGGCCGTGCTGCCCGGCGCAGCGGAGCGCGGGGACAAGGTCACGCTGGGCGTGCGCGCCGAACACCTTCGGCCCACCGCCGCGGGCTTCAACGACGTCACCGCCAGCGTGGGCCACATCGAGTATCTTGGCGACCAGACGATTGCCTACCTGGCATGGCCCGGAATGCCGGAAATGGCCGCTGCCAGACTCCCGACAAACGCCGCGCCGCCGGCGCCGGGCGCCGCGATGGCGCTGCACTTGCCGCCGGAGCACTGCCTGCTGTTTGGCGCGGGCGGAAAGGTTTTCGCGCGCCCGTAAGCTCTCGTTACAATTGCGTCCTGTTGAAATCCTGTCCCATGCTAAATTTATGGGAAAATACACGTTTGTCCCTGATCTAAGGATTAAGAAACCATGTCCCAATTCCGTTTCGCCCGCGTAGGCCTGCTGGTTGCCGCTATCGGCCTGAGCGCCGCCCCAGCCCTGATGCAATCCGCCCACGCGCAAGACAAGAAAGCTGCACCCGCCGCACCGCAGGAGACCGTCCGCAAGGAAATGGCCAAGCTGCTCGACGGCGCAACGGTCAAGGCCCTGATGGACCAGAAGAAGTATGCCGAGGTGAAAGCCCTGCTGGACCAGGCCGACGCCATGCCGGACAAGACTCCTTACGAGACCTACATCATCAACCGCATGCGCATTCCTGTCGCACTGAACCTGGGCGACAAGGAAACCCTGGTGAAGCTGCTGGAAAACGCCATCAACTCGGGCCGCCTGGAACCTGCCGAAAAGGCCAACTTCACGCAAGCCGTGGGTTCGACCTACTTCGAGCAGAAGAACTACCCGAAAGCGATCGAGTGGTTCAAGCGCTATGAAACTGAAACCGGCGACAAGAAGCTGCACTCGCTGATCCAGCGCGCGAACTACCTGAATAACGACTTCGCCGCCGTGGAAGCGGAGCTGGGCAAGGAACTGGCTGAAGCGGTCAAGAACAACAAGCCGATGTCCGCCGACGAACTGCACCTGCTGGGCAGCTCGGCCAACAAGCTGAAACACAAGGACACCTACATGACCGCACTGGAAGCCCTGGTGCGCTGGTATCCGACCGATGCTTACTGGCTGGACCTGCTGAGCCGCACGCGCGGCAAGGACAGCTACTCCAACCGCTTCGCGCTTGACGTGTATCGCCTGCAGAAGGTCGCCCTGACCAAGATGGACGCCGACGACTATACCGACATGGCTGAACTGGCCCTGCTGGAAGGCCAGCCGACCGAAGCCAAGCAGGCAATGGACGCCGCCGCCGAACAAGGCTTGATCAAGACCGACAAGCAGAAGAAGCTGAAGGCGCAAGCCGACAAGCAGGCTGCGGATGACCTGAAAAACATCGCTTCCGGCGAAGCGTCGGCCAAGAAGTCGAAGGACGGCCGTGGCCTGGTCAACCTGGGCTACGCCTACGTGACCATGGGCGAGTACGACAAGGGCATTGACCTGATCAAGCAGGGTATCGCCAAGGGTGGCCTGAAGAACGCGGAAGACGCCAAGCTGCGCCTGGGCGTGGCTCAGGCTCTGGCCAACAAGAAGGAAGACGCTGTCGCGACCCTGAGCGGCGTGACCGGCGCCGACGGCCGTGGCGACATGGCCCGTTACTGGATCCTGTGGGTGAACCGCCCATATCCCGCGAAGGCAACCCCGCCGGGTGAAGACGCCAAGCAGTAATCTTTGTTTTTGCAGGACACGGAAGCGGGAAATGGCCTTGCGCCTTTCCCGCTTTT
>DASWYX010000417.1:0-2013 GCA_036404755.1 Pseudoduganella sp. | reverse complement strand
ACGACATCAACCAGTACGACCCGCGCGGCCGCTTCCTGTACGTGAACGCGACCTACCGCTTCCAGTAATCCTGGATGCGTGACGCCGGCTTGCCGGCGCCTGCGTGACCAAGCCGCCCCCGCCTTGCGCCGGGGCGGTTTTTTTTTGTTAAGCTTGCGCGATCATTCATATCGCAGGGGCTTCGCATGCTGACCGTCCACCACCTGAACAACTCCCGCTCGCAGCGCGTGCTCTGGCTGCTGGAGGAGCTGGGGCTCGAGTACCAGATCGTGCGCTACCAGCGCGATCCGAAGACGATGCTGGCGCCGCCGGAACTGAAGCGCATCCACCCGCTGGGCAAGTCGCCCGTGGTGGTCGATGGTTCCGCCGTGCTGGCGGAATCGGGTGCGATCATCGAGTACCTGGTGGAGAAGTATGGCAACGGGCGCTTCGTGCCCGCCGCGGGCACGCCGGAAAAGCTGCGCTACAGCTATTTCATGCATTACGCCGAAGGCTCGATGATGGCGCCGCTGCTGATGAAGCTCGTGTTCGACCGCGTCGAGAACAGCCCGGGACCCTTCTTCGTGCGCCGCATCGCGCGCGCCATCGCGCAGCGGGTGAAGGGGACGTATATCCAGCCCCAGGTCAGCACCCACCTGGATTACCTGGAGGGTGAACTGGGCAAGCATCACTGGTTCGCCGGCAATGAGTTCAGCGCAGCCGACATCCAGATGAGCTTCCCGCTCGAAGCCGCCGCCGCCCGCGCGGGGCTGGACGCATCCCGCCCGCAGCTGCAAGCCTTCCTTGCCCGTATCCACGCCCGCCCCGCCTACCAGCGCGCCCTCGAACGCGGCGGGCCGTACGAGCTGCTGCGCTGACCCGTGGTGACGCCGGTGGTTTAAAATGCCGCCTATGACGGGAAGATTGCTGGCCATTGACGGTTTGAATATTGTGCGGCGTGTGTACGAGGCCAGTCCGGAGCCGGACTCGGATCTCAAGGCCGAGATTGCGTTGCGCCATGCGTTCAGCGCCTTCCAGCGCCTCGTCAACGGGCACGAGCCGACCCACATCCTGCCGGCCTTCGACTACGGCGGCAGCACCTGGCGCCATACGCTGTATAACGGCTACCGCGTAGGACGGCAGCCGATGCCGGACGTGCTGAGGGAAGCGCTACCAGAGTTCTATATGCGGCTGAGCGACATCGGCATGTGCCCCATCTCCATCCCCGACGTGGAAGCGGACGACGTGATCGGCACCGTGGTCACGCGCTGGCTGAACGAGAAGCGCGGCGAGGCCGTGGTCGCCACGACCGACAAGGACTTGCACTGCCTGATCGCCGAAGGCGCCCGCATCTGGGATCACTTCAAATCCGAATGGCACGACCGCGCCTGGGTCGAGAAGAAGTGGGGCGTCACGCCCGGCATGCTGCCCGACCTGCTGGCGCTGATGGGCGATGAAACCGACTCCATCCCCGGCGTCTCCAATGTGGGCGTGAAAACGGCCGCACGCCTGTTGCGCACTTACGGCACCCTGGACGCGATCATGGCCGGCGCCGGCATCCTGAAGGACAAAATCGGCGAAAGTCTACGAAAAGAGCGCGAGATGCTGTATCTTTCTCGTCAATTAGTACAACTAAAGACGGACGTGAAGATCGGCGTGAGCTGGAACATGCTGGTCTGGGACCGTTAAACCACTTCAGATGTTAAAAGCAGTGATTATCGACGGCAGCGCCGTGGCGCGCGGCCTGCTCAACACGGTGCTGATGGATGGCGGCTATGAAGTCGTCGGCCAGGCCCACACCTGCGCCGCCGGCAACGCCCTCCTGATCAAGCACAACCCGCAAATCATCTGCGTCTCGCGCGACACCATCGAGGCGGATACGGCGGCGATGGAAGCGATGCGCAAGGACTGGCCGAAGGCGATGATCTTCATGGTCTCCAGCGAGTTCGACGAAAGCACGATCCGCAAGGGCCACGCGATGGGCATCAACGGCTATATCGTGAAGCCCTTCAACGCGGGCACGGTGCTGAAGAC
>DASWYX010000416.1:0-1525 GCA_036404755.1 Pseudoduganella sp. | reverse complement strand
CAACCGCGGCCGCAGCGGCGGCATGCTGCTGCGCCTTAAGGCGTGTGCAGCTCCATCATCGCCTTGGTGAAATCTCCGGCGACGGCAGTGGGGATGATGCGCAGGGATTTTTCGATCGCTTCTTCGATCAGCAGCTGTTCTTCGCGGCGTGGGCGGTGCAGCACGAAGTCGGCCACGCCCTGCTGCAGGTTGAGGGTGCGCGGGTGGCCGATGCCGAGGCGCAGGCGCCAGTAGTCCTGGGTGCCGAGGGCCGCGGTAATGTCCTTCAGGCCGTTGTGGCCGCCCGAGGAACCGCCGCGCTTGAGCTTGGCCGCGCCGGGCGGCAGGTCGAGTTCGTCGTGCACGACCAGGATCTCTTCCGGCGCGATCTTGAAGAAGCGCGCCAGCGCGCCCACCGACTGGCCGGAGCGGTTCATGAAGGTCAGCGGTTCCAGCAGCCAGACATCCTTGCCCGAGATCGAGGTCTTGGCGACCATGCCGTTGAAGCGCGTTTCGCGCTGCAGCTGGCAGCCCGGCAAGGTGTTGGCGAGGTTATCGACCAGCCAGAAGCCGGCGTTGTGGCGGGTTTGTTCGTATTCCGGGCCGGGGTTGCCGAGGCCGACGATCAGGCGGATGTGCATATAAACGGTCTAGTTCGCGTAAAACTCGATTATCGCGGAAAACCGCGAATGGCTGAATAAACAAAAAACCCGCCGGACGCGAGTCACAGCGGGTTTTTATCTTGCCGCTCCCGAGAGAGCGGTGGCGAGTAAAAATTACTCAGCAGCGGCTTCGGCAGTAGCAGCACCGCGCGGGATCGACGAGGTGGCGACGGTCTGGTCCTTGCCGTGGGCAACCACGGACACGCCTTCCGGCAGGGTCAGGTCGGACACGTGCACCGATTGACCGGCTTCCAGCTTGCTCAGGTCGACGGTGATGAATTCCGGCAGCTTGCCCGGCAGGCAGGACACGTCCAGCTCGTTCAGCACGTGCGACACGATGGCGCCGCTCAGCTTGACTGCCGGCGAGACGTCGGCGTTGACGAAGTGCAGGGCGACCTTGGTGTGGATCGGCTGCGAAGCGTCGACGCGCTGGAAGTCAGCGTGCAGGACCAGTTGCTTGTATGCGTGCATCTGGAAGTCACGCAGCAGGACTTTCTGCGACTTGCCGTCCAGTTCCAGATCCAGGATCGAACCGTGGAAAGCTTCTTTCTTGAGCGCGTGGAACAACGCGTTGCCATCCAGGGCGATCAGTTCCGGGGCAGCGGCGCCACCGTAGATGATGCCCGGGGTCTGGCCAGCATTGCGCAGGCGGCGGCTCGCTCCGGTCCCCTGCAGTTCGCGTTTGAATGCGACGACTTTCATGGTGTTACTCCAAGTTATATGGGCCCGAATGCCGGCATGGCCGGCCCGGTTGCCCGGTTGTGGATGCCCCCGCGACCAGGGGCTTCCGTGGAATGAGCGCTGACTGCGCACTCAAGAAAACCTAAACGTCGTTCCCGCGGAGGCGGGAACCCAAGTTTGTAGCGCTATCGAAACGCATGCTG
>DASWYX010000415.1:0-1923 GCA_036404755.1 Pseudoduganella sp. | reverse complement strand
ATCCAGGATGACCATGCCGTACGAATGATCGCGCAGGAAGACACGCGCCTGCTCCCAGGCCGCAACCGCTTTTTCGATATCGCGCTCGCGGTTCTGGGTCTCCCAGGTATAGCCTTCGCCCATGGCGTGGAAATGGCATTCCTCCGGAAAACGGCGCAGGAAAATCTCTTCGCCGGTCGACATGGCGCCCTTGATGAACTGCACCACGCCGACCTTCATGCCGTGGCCCATCGCGCGCATGGCCATGCCAAAGCCGCTCGAGCTCTTGCCCTTGCCATTGCCGGTATTGACGATCAGGACGCCGATGTCCTTATCGGCCGCCGCGATCTTGGCGTCGATGATGGCCTTCTTGCGCTCCATGCGCTCGCGGTGGCGTTCGTTGATATCGCTCATGCGGATGTCTCCATTGGGATGAAAATCGTGCGGCTGCCGTGGCGCACGACATCGATCGGATGCTGCAGGTATTCACTCAGCACCGCAGGCTGCATGACTTCGGACACCGGCCCGGCCAGCCAGCGTCCATCGCCCATCAGCAGCAGCGCGTGGGTGGACACGCTGTGCGCCAGCGTCAGGTCATGGCCGACCATGACCACGGTCTTTTTCTGCTCGCGGCACAGCTTCGCCAGCAGGGCCATCACGCTGGCCTGGTGCGCCAGGTCGAGGGCATTGGCCGGCTCGTCCAGCAGCAGCAAGGGCGTATCCTGCGCCAGCAGGGCCGCGATTGCGACGCGCTGCCGTTCGCCGCCGGACAAGGTACGCACATCGCGCTCTGCAAGGTCCGCGACTTCCATCGCTTCCAGCGCCTTCAGCGCCGCGTGATGGTCGTCGGTATCCTCCCAGTAGCGGTTGGCGTGGTAAGGATGGCGTGCGGACAGCACGGTCTCGATCACCGAGTAGGCGAATGCATCGTTGCGCGATTGAGCCAGGAAGGCGCGCTTGCGCGCCAGATCGGCCAGCGGCCATGCGCCCAGCGGCCGTTGGCCAATCAGCACGCGGCCGCCGTCCGGCCGGCGCAGGCCGGCCAGCGTGCGCAGCAAGGTACTTTTGCCGGCGCCATTGCGGCCGATCACGCTCCAGCATTCGCCGTCGCCCACCCGCCAGTCCAGTGCTTCGACCAGCGTGCGGCGGCCGATATCCAGGCGGAGTTGTTCGGTTGCGATCATCTTATTTCCTCAGCCGGTGCAACTGGTACAGGAAGACCGGCGTGCCAACCAGCGCCGTGACCACCCCCACCGGCAGCTGCTGCGGCGCGATGATGGTGCGCGCCAGCGTATCGGCCAGCACCAGGTAGGCGCCGCCCACCAGCGTGGCGGCAGGGACCAGCACGCGGTGGTCAGGGCCGAAGGCGAAGCGGCACGCATGCGGCACGATCAGGCCCACGAAACCTACGCTGCCGGCATTGGTGACGGCGCTTGCCGTCAGCAGGGCGGACACGAAGAACAGACCCTTGCGCAGCGCGCCAACGCGGATGCCCAGCGTGGCTGCCGCTTCCGCATGCAACGCCATGACGTTCAGGGAACGGGCGCTGCGCAGGGCAAAGACCAGCGCGCCGGCAAGTACGAACCACGGCAGCCAGCGCATGGGAGCACCGGAAAGGTCGCCGATCAGCCAGAACACCATGGTGCGCAGACGGCTGTCCGGTGCGATGGACAGCATCAGCGTCACTAGCGCGATGCAGGCCGAGGACAGGATCACGCCCGTCAACAGCAGCAACGCTGTGCCGCCTTCCGCCGCCGTTCCGCCGCGCAGGTCGCGCCGCGCCAGAATGTACAGCAGCATGGAGACGGCGACCGCGCCGCCAAACGCCGCCGCATCCACCACCCATGCCGCGCACATGAACAGCAACGCGGCCAGCGCGCCCACCGATGCGCCGGACGAAACGCCCAGCACATAGGGGTCGGCCAGCGGATTGCGCAACAGCGC
>DASWYX010000414.1:0-14040 GCA_036404755.1 Pseudoduganella sp. | reverse complement strand
CGAGTTACCGCTTTGGCCAGCCGGGCGGGAAGAAGGCCTATATCCAGGCGGCGCTTCATGCAGACGAGGTGCCGGCGATGCTGTGCGCCACCAAGCTGCGTGCGCGGCTGGAGGAGCTGGAAGCGCAGGGCAAGGTGACGGGGGAAGTGATCCTCGTGCCGGCAGCCAATCCGATCGGACTGGCGCAGGTGATCAATGAGCGTCCCTTCGGGCGCTTCGACCTGAGCACGGGCATCAATTTCAATCGCGGCTATCCGCATTATTTCGAGCGGCTGAAGACGGCGCTGGAGGGCCAGCTAGGGCCGGACGCGGCGTCCAATGTGCGCGCGATCCGCCGCCTGCTGCGCGAGTATGTTGCGGAGTGGCAGCCGCATTCGGATACGGTCACGTTGAAGAAAGCCTTGTTCGCAATGGCGATCGATGCGGACGTGGTGCTCGACCTGCACTGCGAGAACGAAGGCGCTCTGCACCTGTACGCGGGCACGCCGCTGTGCAATGCGGTGCAGCCGCTGGCGGACCTGATGCAGGCGTCAGCCTTGCTCTATACCTTGGGCGCGGGCGGCGAGCCTTTCGATGAGGCCTGCAGCCGGTTGTGGTGGGATCTGTCGGCGCACTTCGGCGGACGCTATCCGATTCCTCCGGCTTGCATTGCTGTGACGGTGGAGCTGCGCGGTGAGGTGTCGGTCAGCCATGAGCTGGCGGAGCGTGATGCGGAGGCTATTCTGCGCTATCTGGCTGTGCAGAATATTCTGGATTTGGGGGTGGTGGCGCTGCCGCCTTCCTCGTGCGTGCCGACGCCGCTGGAGGGCACTGAGCGGGTGGATGCGCCGCATTCCGGACTGCTCGTTTATTGCCGCGAGGTCGGCGAGCGGGTGGCTGCGGGGGATTTGGTGGCGGAGCTGGTGGATCCGGTTAGCGGCGAGACCGCACAGCTCAGGGCGGGCGTGGATGGGGTGCTGTTCACGCGGCTGGCGCATCGGTATGTGATTCGCGGGATGAATGTGGCGAAGATTGCGGGAGCGAGGGCGTTTCGTAGCGGGAGCTTGTTGAGCCTTTGATCCCAAAACGATGCGCCGCCCGTTCGCGTAGGGCGGGTCATTCGACCCGCCGTGCATGCGTCTCGACGGCGCATCGACGGCGGATCAATGATCCGCCCTACGCGGCCGTAGCGATTCGCGCGGCGCGGGGGGAAGTGCTGCGGACTAGGGGGCGGGGACGATGACGTTTTCGCGGGCGGGGATGGTGGAGGCGACGATGCGCCAGGCGCCGGCGGTGGTGCGGTGGGAGATGGTGATTTCGGCCGGATGGGCCGGGTGGCCGGTGGCGATGGCGTGCCATTCGTCGCAGTGGATCACGTAGGTGATCTTGCCGGTTGCGGCGTCCACGCTGCGGCGGCTTTGCATCGGGCCGGTGGGCACGCGGTACCAGTCTTCTTCATAGCTGTCGTCGACGCCCGTTTCGTGCAGCGCGTCGTGGCTGTCCATGCGCAGCCAGCCGGCGTCCGGTTCAGGGCTGACGAAGGGATAGGCGATTTCCGGCTGCCATTCGCAGCGCTGGCCTTCGACCACGGTGGTGCCGGCGAAGCCCGTCATCTGGCTGCGTTGTGCGGGGATGCGCAGGTCGATGTGGTAGCGCTCGGCCTGGAACCACCAGACCGGCGTGATCAGGTCGCTTTCGCCATTCTTGCGCCAGATGCCCTTGCGGCGCCACAAGCCCTCCAGCTGGGACGGAACACCCTTCATTTCAGATCCTCCGTGTAATAGTAAATCGTGCCGCCGACGGCGCCGGGCGATGCGCCCAATGCCTGTGCCAGCGCGTCGGCGGAAGTTTCTTCAAGTGAGTGCTTGCTCACGCTGACCGGGGCCGTGGCAGCGCCAGGCGCCGCGCGATAGGCAAGGATATGGTCAAAGTCGGGACGCGAATCGATTTCCTTGACGAGGAAGCGCTGGGCGCCGCTGCCCAGTTGCAGGTAGCGCGCGCTGGCCTGGCTGCGCGGCGTGGCGTCCAGCTGGCGGAATAGCAGCACCTTGTCCACCACCACGGTGGCGCCCGTGTATTGCGCCTTCCCGCCTTGTTCGAAGTGGCCGAGCACAAGGTCGGCCTTGAACTGCTTTAGCGGCCGGGCAGCGGCGGGCGCCAGGCGGTTCAGCTCGAATTTTTCCGGCGCGATGGTCCACAGCGCTGTCTTTCCGTCCAGGCGCTCGCGCAAGGCGGCGTCGATGCGGGGATCGGCGACGTGAACCTGCAACAGCACCTGGTAGTCGTGGGGAGCGTGGAACATTGGCAGATGGGAAGCATAAATGCCCTCCTTGCCACCGAAAAGGGCCATGCCATGTTCGCCCCAGGTAAGGGGCGCTGCACCGGCCAGGCCGGCCAGGGTAAGGCCGGCTGCCGCGAGAAAAGTGCGGCGATTGATGAGTGTAGTCATCCTTGCATCTTATTACCCAGGAGGTGTCCTGTACAGGTTTTTGCTCAAGGATTCAGCAGTAGAGGATTTTATGTGGTAAACTTATGATTCCTCACGGCAACATGCCGACTCTCTCCCCGAATTATGAAGAACTTGAAAATAGGCACTCGCCTGGCCGCAGGCTTTGCTCTCGTTTTGTCGTTGACGATTTTGATGACCATTCTTGGCGTCACCCAGATGCAGTCCGTAGCGGATTCGACCCGCGAAATGATGCAGTTACCGCTCGCCAAAGAGCGCATGATCAGCGACTGGTACCGCCTGATCCATACCAGCGTGCGCCGCACGTCCGCCGTCTCCAAGAGCAGCGATACCTCGCTGACCGCCTACTTTGCGGAAGAAACCGCGAACTCGACGAAGGAAGTCTCGGCCCTGCAGAAGAAGGTCGAGGAACTGATGGAGAGCGACGATGAAAAGAAGCTGTTCGCCGAGCTGGGCGAAGCGCGCAAGCGCTATGTGGCCGCGCGCGACAAGATCATCGCGCTGAAGAAGGAGGACAAGGTCGAAGAAGCCGAGCAAGTGCTGCAGGGCGCCTTCAAGACCGGCGCGGCGGACTACCTGGGCGGCTTGAGCAAGCTGCTGGAGTTCCAGCGCAAGGTCATCGACAACCAGGCGCAGGAAATCGAGGCCGTGTATGAGCGCAACCGCAGCTTCCAGATCGGCTTTGGCGTGCTGGTGGTGGTGCTGGGCGCCCTGTGCGCGTGGCGCCTGACGCGCGGCATCACCGTGCCGCTGCAACGCGCGGTGGCCGTGGCCGACGCCGTGGCGGACAATGACCTGCGCAGCGAAATCATTGTCGATTCGCGCGATGAAACCGGTCATCTGCTGGCGGCACTGAAGAAGATGAATGCCGGCCTGGCGGGCGTGGTGCATGAGGTGCGCCACAGCGCGGCCAGCATCGCCAGCGCTTCCGGCGAGATCGCAGCGGGCAACCTGGACCTCTCCTCGCGTACCGAGCAGCAGGCGGCCGCGCTGGAGGAAACCGCATCCTCGATGGACGAGCTGACGTCGACCGTGAAGCAGAACGCGGAGCACGCCCAGCAAGCCAACAAGCTGGCGCTGGTGGCCTCCGACGTGGCGGCGCGCGGCGGCAACGTGGTGGGCCAGGTGGTGGATACGATGGGTCACATCGATGCTTCGGCACGCCGCATCGTTGACATCATCTCCGTCATCGACGGTATCGCGTTCCAGACCAATATCCTGGCGCTGAACGCGGCCGTGGAAGCGGCGCGCGCCGGTGAACAGGGCCGCGGATTTGCCGTGGTCGCGACCGAGGTACGCAACCTGGCGCAGCGCAGCGCCGCGGCGGCCAAGGAAATCAAGGACCTGATCAACGATTCCGTGTCCCAGGTGGAAGCGGGCAGCAAGCTGGTGGAGCAGGCCGGCTTCACGATGAGCGAAGTGGTGGACAGCATCGGGCGCGTGACCGCCATCATGAGCGAAATCAGCACCGCGAGCTCGGAGCAAAGCTCGGGCATCGAGCAGGTGAACCGCGCCATCTCGGAAATGGACGGCGTGACGCAGCAGAACGCCGCCCTCGTCGAAGAGGCCAGCGCCGCCGCCGTCTCCCTGCAGCAGCAGGCGGACGCCCTGACGTCCGCCGTCAGCGTGTTCAAGCTGGGCGACGCGCGGGCGCCAGGCGCTGCTGCAACTGCCGTGCCGCGCCGTACGGCGCTGCGCCTGGCAGCTTAATGGCGTAAGTCTTCCGGCACCTTGCCGCCGTTTTCGGCCAGCTTGACCATCACCTGCTTGTGCAGCCAGATGTTCATCTTGGCCGAATCATTGGTGTCGCCGGTGTAATGCAGCTCGCTGGCCAGCTCCTTGCGCGCGGCAAGGCTGCTGTCCAGGTCGAGCAACTTCAACAGATCAACAATCGACTCGCGCCAGTTCAACTGCTGGCCCGCGCTTTTAGCCTTCTCATTCAGGATGGCTTCAACGTCGACTGGTTCCTGCGTCTTCAGCGCAGGCGCGATAGGCGCTGCGGGAGCAGGGGCGGCGGGAGCTGCTGGGGCAGCGCCGGCTGGTGCGGGCGCACCGGTGGTCGGCTGTTGGGCAACCGCCGGGTGCGATGACGGGAAAATCTTGTGGAAAATATTGCTCAGGATGCCCATATGCGGCCTCGCTTTCTTGAACTGTCCTGCAGTTTAGCTCTTGCCCAGCGAGGCATCTGTTAGCGAGCGCACCCTACTGCGCGGCCATTTCCACTGTCACCATATTGTCATCGGGCTTGCGGTCGATCAGCTTATTGTCCGGATCGATGCCCGCCTTGCCGGGGCGGGTGTTCACGACCAGCTTGAACACATTCTCGCGCCGGTCGATCAGCTTGCGTTCGCGCACCAGCGCGTTGCCATCCTTGTCGTCCACGCCGATGTCGATCAGGTCGTGCACCGGCACTTCCTTCTCGGCGCCCAGTTCATCGGCGCGCAGCTTGGCCGAATGCACCGTCAGCATCACCTCATATTTCCCGTCCGCCTGCTTGTGGGCGACGGCGGACAAGGCGCGGTTGTCGTGCAGCGTGATGGTTTCGAACAGATCCTCGATCAGGTAAGCCTGCGCCGGCGGCACCAGCTTGCGCAAGCCTTCCACCAGCACGGACACGCTCGGATAAGGCGCGCTGTGGAAGGCGTATTGCTGCAGCAGGGAAGCGAGCAAGGTGTTGATGCGCTCCTCGCCGACGATGTCTGCCAGCTGGTACATGGCCAGGCTGCCCTTGTGGTAGTGGATGTAGCCCTGGTTCTCGTTGTCGGCCAGCGGCAATTCCTTCTTGTTCTCCAGCGCGCGGCCCCACAGGTAGTTGTTCAGGTCATAGCGCAGGAAGCGGCGCATGCGGGCTGGACCGAAGTTCTTCTTCATCACCATCAGCGCCGAATACTCGGCCAGGGTCTCGCTCAGCACCGTGGCGCCGCGCGTATTGCCGCCAATGAGCTGGTGCGCCCACCACTGGTGCGCCACTTCGTGCGCCGTAACGTAGAAGGGATAGTCGATATCCTTCGGATTCTTGTCATCCACCTTGGCGATAAAGCCCATGCTTTCCGAATACGGGATCGTGTTCGGGAAGGATTGCGCGAACTTTTCGTAGCGCGGGAATTCCACGATGCGCACGATCTTGTGCTGGTAAGGGCTGAAGTTGCGGGTGTAGTACTCCAGCGATTCCTTGACGCCCTTGACCATGCGGTCCAGGTTGTATTCGTGGCCCGGCTGGTAGTAGATCTCGATGCCGACGTCCTGCCACCAGTCATGCTTGACGGCGTAGCGCGCGGACTGGAAGGCGTAGAAGTTCAGGATGGGGCGGTCCATCTTGTAGTGGAAGTAGTGGCGGCCTTTCGCGCGCCAATCCTTTACCAGCTTGCCGGGCGCGATCGCGGTCTGGTCCGGCGCCGTGCTGACGACGGCGTCGAAATTGACCCAGTCCGCATCGCTGCTGGCGTAGTTGTCGGCCAGGCCTTTGGGATCGTCGCGCGGCAGCGAACGCTCCTGCGTCGGCAGGCCGTGCTTCTTGCGGTCGCGCGGGTCGGTCAGCTCGGCGTGGCGCTGGTAGCCGATGTGCGGCAGCATGGTGCTCTGGAAGAAGGTGCCGTTGCCGAGGACGGGCGTGTCCTTGCCGAGGCCCAGGATGCCGTGCGGTGCGTAAGCGACATTGAATTCCATCGCCAGGCGCTCGCCCGGCGCCAGCGGCTTGTCCAGGCGGTAGCTGTAGAAGCCGAGTTCCTGGTCGTTCAGCACGCGGTGGGCGGTGCGGCTGAAGCGTAGCGGGGCGAAGTCCGCTTCCGGATTTTGCTGGACGTAGACGGTGGAGATGGGCGCGGCAGTCTTGTTCTCCAGCGTGTAATGGCCCTTCACGGCCAGCGAGCGCTGTTCGGGCACGATGTCCACTTGCAGGTTCACATCCGTGATGCGGGGCTGAGGGACGTCCAGCACCTGCTTGTACTTGCGCTCATAGGCGGCGCGGTCGGCATCGCGGTGGAAGGCGGTCTTGAAGTTGTTGGCGCAGTGCAGGTTGTAGTAGAGGATGCCGCCCGCGCCCAGGAAGACCAACAGACCGGTGCTGAAGCTGGCCAGCACGGGCACCGTCAGCGCATGGCGCGCCAGTTGTACGCGCTGCTTCCATTCCGTGTTCGAACCGCGCGACCAGAAGACGACGCACAGCACCACCATCATCAGCGCGGCGCCGGCCCAGTACAGCTCATACCAGCGCTCGCGCAGCAGGAAGTGGCCGTAGCCGTTCATGTCCGAGTAGCGCAGGCCGGGCGTTACGCCATACAACACCATCGGATGGTCGAGGCCCATGGTGGCGAAGGCAATGGTCGCGATGTAGTAGACGATCATCGCGAAATAGGCCACGTACTTCTGGTTGATCAGCACCTGGGCGGTGATGGACAGCACGGCGATCAGCATATATCCCGGCAGCGCAACCAGGAACAGGCCCTCGAACCAGAGGCCGGGCTGCAGGTTGAAATAGCCCTTGAACAGCTGGATCAGCATGCCGCAGATCATGACGATCAAGAGCAGCACGGCCTGCACGCCGAACAGGCCAAACAGCTTGCCCAGCAGGGGCAGCCAGTTCGGCACCGGCATCGCGTCCAGCATCTGCGCCATGCGGTGCTCGCGCTCGCGCCACACCATTTCCCCGGCGTAGAAGGTGGTCACCACCAGCATGAAGAGGGAGAAGGTTTCGGACACCTGTTCGAGGATCTGGTAAGTCACCGGATAGGTGGCGGTGCCGTACATCGGGTCCGGATGGATGGCGCTGGCGAACATGGTCAGCACGCCGGCCAGCACGATGACGAAGAAGTACACGTTCTTCACCGTCTCGCGCAGGTTCAGCCAGGCGGAGCGCAACAGCAGCAAGCCGAGGCTGCGGCGGTCGAAGTCCGGCTTCTGGCGCGTGTCGACGGCGGTGGCGCTCAGGTGCAGCGGCATCTCGCCTTCGCCGCGCTTGCTGCCGTTATCGGTGGTGCTGACGAAGTGGAAGCGCCAGTAGCCGAGCAATAGGGCAACCAGGGCCGCGCCGGACCAGATCAGGCGGTTCAGCAGGTAGACGCCTTCCGGCATCACCAGGCGCGCATTGCGCTCGGCGATCGGCCAGTATTCGGTGAGGCGGATTACCGCCGTGGTGCCGAAGGGGTCGATCAGCGCGGCCAGCGTCTTGTAATCGAGGTCGCGCGCCAGGCCGGGCGCCACGATATACCCGACCAGCATGACGACGCTGGACACGTACACCGGCAGCATGCGGCGCGTGAGCGCAGCCAGCACGAAGAAGATCGCGCCGAAGATGAACAGGTTGGGCAGCAGGGCCGCGAAATAGGGGATCAGGTAAGCCTGCAGGTTGAAAGGCCCCAGGCGTTCCGGATCGATGCCCGGCACGTGGGTGCCGAGCCAGGCGCCGAGCGGGATGCTGGCGAAAACCACGGCCAGCACGGCGAGGGCGCCGACAAAGCGGCCGAACATGTACTGGTATTTGCGGATCGGCGCGCTGAAGAAGAAGTGATGCGTTTCGTACTCGAAGTCCTGCTGCACCGAGCGGCCCATCATGGCGGCGATCACGATCACGCCGAGGCAGCCGAGGAAGGAGGCCGTGAACATGATGGAGCGCGGCGCGTTGATAAAGACGCGGCCGCCGAAGGTGACGATGGCTTCCTTGAACACGCCGCCCGCGGCGGCCATCCACAGCACGGCCAGCAGGGTGAACATGCTGAAGTAAACCCAGGTCGACAGCAGCTTGAGGCGCTGTCTCGCTTCGAACAAGGCGATATGGAACATGGGCGGCCCTTAGTCGCAGTTGTGGGCGACGTCGTGGCGGCCGAGGATGGTCGCGAAGTACAGGTCCTCCAGGTCGCCCAGCGCTTCTTCGAAGCCGTCGCCCGGATCGTTGTCGTTGTAGACGTGGATCAGGGTGCGGCCGGACATCAGGCGGGTCGAGATCACGGCATGGCGCTGCTGGAAGTCGGGCAGGTCGCGCTTGTCGATAAAGCGCGCCCAGATCTTGCAGCTGACATCGTCGATCAGCTGCTGCGTGGGGCCGGTGACCAGCAGCTTGCCTTTGTTGATGATGGCCATGTTGGAGCACAGGTCGGCCACGTCGCTGACGATGTGGGTGGACAGCAGCACTGTGCGGTCCTCGCCGATATCGGACAGCAGGTTATGGAAGCGCACGCGTTCCTGCGGATCAAGGCCGGCGGTCGGTTCATCCACGATGATCAGTTTCGGGTCGCCCAGCAGGGCCTGCGCGATGCCGAAGCGCTGGCGCATGCCGCCCGAGAAGGTGCCCAGGCGCTGGTGGCGCACATCGAACAGATTGGTCTGCTGCAGCAGGCCGTCCACCACTTCACGGCGGCGCGCGCGGTGCGACAGGCCTTTCAATACGGCGAAGTGATCCAGCATTTCATAGGCAGTCACTTTCGGGTAGACGCCGAAGTCCTGCGGCAGGTAGCCGAGCAGGCGGCGGATTTCATCCTTTTCATCCAGTACATCCAGCTCGCCAAAGAAGACGGAGCCGGAATCGCATTCCTGCAGCGTGGCCAGCGTCCGCATCAACGTCGATTTGCCTGCGCCGTTCGGGCCCAGCAGGCCGAACATGCCTGCGGGGATGGTCAGCGAGACATTGTCCAGCGCGACGACTCCATTGGCATAGGTTTTGGACAAATTGCGGATGCGTAATTCCATGCTTACTCCTGATTCATTGCTGGTGCAGCGCAGCATGGCGCGCTGCTCGGCGAACCATCTGTGCTTTTTTCACATGATGGCATTGTATTGAATCTACGACATACCGGTTGCCCTATTGCGACAGCCCGCACATTCGGCGAACCAGATTGCGCTTTCAGGGGAACGGATCGTGTCATCGAGTGGATGGTTTATCACTAAAGTTTCAAGAGTAGCAAGTCCGATACCCAGACGCAAGGCACAAAAAGTATCTGGCTTGAGATATATTTCCTGGCTATGGCAAATCCCCCTCTGAAACTCGATGTTGCGCTGCAGGAAAAAATCCTGGCCGTTACCCGTTGCGGGCTTACCGTGGACGAGTCCACCGGCTTTTTCCGCACTGCGCTGGGCCTGTGCTACCTAGCCAGCCTGATGACCAAGGAAACGCTGGACTTCAAGGCGCTGGACAAGGAATTCAACCGTTTCATCTACCGTTCCATCGGACCCGGCCACAGCATTACGTCGATCCTGCAATTCATGAGCGGCGGCAAGGTCGTCAAGGTGCTCGATTCGCCGCGCTTCGTGCGCGCGATGGCCTCCTATTGCACCGATATACCGGTCGATTCGATTCCCTTCCTGCTGGGGCTGAACCTGGGCGTGGCGAAGGACCTGTCGAAAATCGATGTGCGCGGGCCGGTGGCGGACTGGATCGAAAAGCAGCGCGTCCTCAGGGAGGAAGGCGGCCTATAATGTGGTTTTCCGTACAAGCTGGACAAACTATCATGAACCGTCATCATTCTCCACTCGACCAATTCATCTGCAGCGCGGACAAGGCCTTGCGCGTGCTGGCTGGCGTGGCTTCGGCTTCGCGCCCGACGCCGGCGGCCCATGCGGCCGATGCGGAGATGACGGAAAAGGAGCACAAGCAAAGCGCAGGATTGATGCGCGTGAACCATGTGGGCGAGGTGATGGCGCAGGCGCTGTACAACTCGCAGGCGCGCTTTGCCAAGAGCGACAATATGCGCCAGGCCTTCGAGCATGCCAGCCGCGAGGAAGAGGATCACCTGGCGTGGACGGCGCAGCGCTTGTCCGAACTGGGTTCGCAGCCGAGTGTGCTGAATCCGCTGTTTTACGCCGGGGCGTATGCCTTGGGGACTGCCGCGGCGCTGGTGGGCGACAAGCAGTCGCTGGGCTTCGTGGTGGAGACGGAGCGCCAGGTGGAGGCGCATCTGGCCAGCCACCTGGACCGCCTGCCGCCGCAGGATGCGAAGTCGCGCGCGATCGTGGAACAGATGCGCGTGGATGAGATTGCGCATGGGAAGGCGGCGGAGGATATGGGGGCTACCTCGACGCCGCTGCCGATCAAGCTGGCGATGAAGGGGATGAGCAAGTTGATGACGTCGACGGCGTATTACATCTGAAACCGAAAACCTGGGTCAGACCCAAGGGTCAGACCCCAATCCGCGGCCGATGCAGGCCGGGGTCAGACCCTTGGGTCTGACCCGGTTTTGGGTTTAAGCCTCGATGATCTCGAACGAGTGCGTAATCTCAGCCGTCTTCGCCAGCATGATGCTCGCCGAGCAGTACTTGTCGTGGGACAGCGCCACTGCGCGCTCGACCGCAGCCGGCTTCAGGTTCTTGCCCGTCACCACGAAGTGGAAGTTAATCTTGGTGAACACTTTCGGATCGGTATCCGCGCGCTCGGCATTCAGGGTCACGTCGCAGCCGCGCACGTCTTCGCGTCCGCGCTTCAGGATCAGCACCACGTCATAGGCGGTGCAGCCGCCGGTGCCCAGCAGCACCATTTCCATGGGACGCGGCGCCAGGTTGTGGCCGCCGCCTTCGGGCGCGCCGTCCATCGAAACCATGTGGCCGGAACCGGTCTGGGCGCGGAAACTCATGCCCGACGGGCCATTCCAGCTGACTTTCACTTCCATTGCTGTTCTCCGTTAATTGCGTTCGTGCATTATACGGTCATCATGTAGCGTTCGCTTTTCATGCGCCGCTCGGTGTACCAGACGCAGAGCATGGCCAGCAGCAGGCTGCTGAAGAAAGTTTGAGCGAACGGCAACAGGCCAATGCTCTGTCCTTTGGCCAGCTCGCGCAGCAGCGTCTGGTTAGACAGCACCGGCACCATATACATCCACCCAGCCGTGCTGATATTCATCATCGGCACCACGATCACCGGCACCAGGGGCACGATCATCGTGATGCTGACCAGGGTCTGCGCTTCCTTGAAGGTGCGGGCATTGATGGCCAGCGCGATTTCCAGCGCCGCTGCGAACATCGACAGCGTGGCCGAGGCTAGGCAGACCAGCATCAGGTCGCTCCACGCCAGGCGCCAGGACAGGCCGATCTCTTCCAGCGGCAGCCACTTGAGGATGCCGTGCGCAATCGCCAGCTCCGCCGTGATGCCGACGATCGACAGCAGCGCCGCCGCCATCCATTTGCCGATGATCAGGTCCGACGGCCGTGCGGGCTGGGCCAGCAGCACTTCCAGCGAACGCCGTTCACGCTCGCCGGCCGTGCTGTCCACCGCGGTGGACATGCAAAACATGAAGGCGGGAATGAAGAAGATGCCCAGCATCGTGCTGATGGTATTGGCCGAGCGCGAAGCGCTGGTGCCGGTGTCGTACTTCTGCACCAGCACCGGGTTCAGGTTGGCGGGCGACACGCCATGGGCCAGCAGGCGTGCGCCGGCGATCTGGCGACTGTAGTCGCGCAGCACGAAATCCACCTCGTCCAGCTTGCGCACGCTGTCCGAGGCGGAATCGAACCACAGCTCGACGCGCGCGGGGCGCATCGCGTGGTAACTGGCGCTGAACTCCGGCGACAGGCGCAGCACGGCGGTGATCGTCTGCTTGCGCAGCAGGGCGTTGATCGCCGGCTCGTCCATCGGTTCCAGCTCGGTGATATTGATATTGCGCTGCTTGAGCTGGTTCATCAGCGTAGGCGCCTGCTTCGCGCCGATGACGGCGATTTCCACGCCTTCGCGCTCGGGCCGCGTGGCGCGCTCGATCTGCTTCTGCAGGACGAAGCCGACCAGCAGCGGGTACATCAGCACGAAGATCACGAGCAGGCCGAGGGCGCGGCGGTCGCGCAGGGTTTCTCGGATTTCCTTGCGCAGCACGATCAGGAATTTCGTCTTCATAGCTCGATCCCTTCCTCGGTGCCGACCAGCTTGACGAAGGCGTCTTCCAGGCTGTCCAGGCCGGCCAGCTCGCACAACTGCTGCGGCGTGCCCTGGGTGACGGTGCTGCCGCGCGCGATCACGATCACATCGTCGCAGGAGTGGATCACTTCCTGCATCACGTGGGTGGCCATGATCACGCAGCAGCCGTCCGCCTTCAGCATGGCGAGGGCGCGGCGCAGCGCGCGCGTGCTCATCACGTCCAGGCCGCGGCTTGGCTCATCGAGCAGCAGGTGGCGTGGCCGGTGCAGCAGCGTGCGCGCCAGCGCGACCTTGATGCGCTGGCCTTGCGAGAAGCCCTTGGCGCGGCGGTCGATGATGTCGTGCAGCGACAGCAGCTCGGTCACTTCCTCGGTGCGGCGTACGATCTCGGCGGGCTGCATATCGTTCAGCTCACCGAAGTAAGCCAGGTACTCGCGGGTGGAGAGGCGGTCGTACAGGCCGAACTGGTCGGTCAGCAGGCCGACATTGCGGCGCACGGCCATCGGATCGACAGCCGGGTCCACGCCATCGATGGCGATGGTTCCGTGGTCGCGCTGCAGCAGGCCGACCAGGGTGCGCAGCAAGGTGGTCTTGCCGGCGCCGTTGGGGCCGAGGAGGGCGGTGATCTTGCCGTCTTCAGCGCGGAAGCTGGCGCCGGACAAGGCTTGCACCTTGCCGAACTGCTTGCGGAGGTCTCGTACTTCGATCATGGCTGTGGCCCCGCGCTGTTCAGTTGGAAGGTGGGCGCCGGAATCTCCTTCAGGCATTCGCCGGCGACCTTGCGCGTTGGCTGGTCGAGGAATTCGCGCAGCAGGCGCGGTGCGCAGCCGAGCGGCGTGACGATGTGGCCCGCGTTGTCGATGATCAGGTGCTGGGCCTGCGTCATGTATTTCGCGGCGGCTTCGGCGCGGCGTGGCGGCGTTACCGGGTCCAGCGCGCCGGACAGCATCAGCACCGGCGCTTCGATTTTCTCCGGTGTGGTCCACGGCACGGCCGGCACCTGCATGGTTTCGCACAGTGTACCGATGCGGTCGATCTGCGGCTTGCCCAAGAAGGAATCGCGCGTGTCCTCCGCCAGCAGGGCGGGCGTGAGGCGCGGGAAGTCTTCGGCGCAGACGACCGCCAAGTGCAGCGGCATGGCCGGACCGCCGTCGGCGGCGAAGTCGCGCGCCACATTGCTGCGGGCGATGAAGGGCTGCCAGCGGTTCTGGTAGGCGCTGTGAATGAGGAAAGGCAGGCGGCGGCTGTCTGTCTGCGAATACAGGATGTTGTGGACGGTGCCGAGGAAGCGGTTGCTGGTCATGCGCACCTGGCGCAGTTCGGCAGTGCGCGGGTCGGGCAATTCTAGCGTCTGCGCGCCCTTGTTCAGTTTAGCGACGATGGCGTTGAATTCCTGGCGCAGGGCGGGGAAGGTGGCGGCGCAGGGCTGGTCTTCGGCGCATTGCTGGAACAGCTTGTCCAGTGCGGCCTGGGCGTCGCGGCCGCCGGCGGGCACGATCTGGTCGGGCGCGGCCACGCCGTCCAGTACCATGGCGCGCACGCGCTGCGGGAACAGGCGGGCATAGGCCTGGGCCAGGCGGGTGCCGTAGGAGCCGCCCCAGACGTTGATCTGGTGGTAGCCGAGGTTTTGCCGCACGCGGTCGATGTCGCGCGCCGCCGCTTCCGTGGTGTAGAGCGCGTAGGGCTTGTTCAGCTTTTTGATGCAGGCGCGCGCTTCGGCCACCTGTTCTTCCTCGCTGGCGGTTTCCTCGTTCTTGTCGTCGAC